>CASEEB010000001.1 GCA_949286815.1 uncultured Eubacteriales bacterium
GCGGGAAATCCGGCTGCGCGCGCGGTAAAAAGTTCGCCTCCAGAAACACAGTCCACGCCGAGACCTTCCTCTTTTGCGATTTTATAGATCTCGGCAAAGCATAAAGCCTTTGACGCATACAGGGGCAAAGCTCCCTTGCCGAAATTTTTTTCTGCCGCCTGCATATATGTTCGCATGTTTTGCCTTATTGTGTTCTCGTCCATAACATAGGCAGGAGTTCCGAATCTTTCGGCAAGCTCAAGCGTGTCGATCCCCCCTATGGTAAGGTGACCTTCACCGTTGACAGACAGGTGTGGGTATAAAATCATTCTTAACTTCCTTTCGATTTGTTGGCAAATTATTAATGCTCAATTTATATATTTTCAATTTCGGAAATGCGCCGGATTTTGATCGGATGTAAAAACCGTTTAAAGATTTATTCCGGATAAATCCGCGATGGCGCTCCACAAATCCTTTTTTCCCTCGCCGTTGAGAGATGAAAAGGCTATGACCGGCGCCGTTGAATTTATGTCTTTATCCGAACTTATTTTTTCTAAGCACAATGTCCTTTCGGTCTTGTTCAGTTTGTCAATTTTGGTCACTGCAATGATGTAAGGCATCTCCATGCTGTTCATCCAGTCAAGCATCATACGGTCGGCTTCGGTTATGCAGGCGCGACTGTCGATAAGCTGCACCACGCCTTTTATCAGATCCGAGTTTTTGTTTTTGGTAAAGTACCCGTCGGTAAGCTTTGACCATTTTTCCTTGTCGGCGGGGTTTCTTGCGGCGTATCCGTATCCGGGAAGGTCTACAAGGAACATTTTTCCGTCAATTTCGTAAAAATTTACGGTAATGGTTTTTCCGGGAGTAGAGGATACCCGAGCCAATGATTTTCTGTTCAGAAGGGTATTTATCAGCGAACTCTTGCCGACATTAGAGCGCCCGGACAGCGCTATCTGAGGTATAGGCTCCGACGGAAACTGGCTTGTAAGTCCGGCTGTCATTTTAAGGATTGTGTTTTGTATATTTAGACCCATTGCTTATGATATACCTTTCCTTGATTTTTCGGTTCCCGGTCTTTACCCGAAAAAACCGGATTATCTGAAATTCCGCGACCGACAGACAAAATCAATATTGATTATATCATCTTCTATTATATACCAAAAGGTCAAAACAGTCAATATATATTTCAATAAAATTGTGTCACCGGGCCTTTTTCGGCGCCGGATTTTAAATTACACAATGTTTCTGGCAATTTCCGGCTTGTGTTTTGCCTGAGCGAAAAGCAGATTTTCGCTTTTTTCGGATTTTTCATTGATTTTAACCGGGACCGCAAGCGCGTTATTCAACACATCCGACGCCTTGCTGCAGGGAATAAAGGTTATGTTTTCACGCACCAGAGAGTCGGTCTTCTCAATATCTTTGAGGTTTTCGGCGGGTATAAGAACCGTTTTGACGCCAGCCGCGTATGCCGCCATGGTTTTTTCTCTCAGTCCGCCTATGGCAAGCACGTTTCCCCTGAGCGTTATTTCCCCCGTCATCGCAATGTCGTGCCTTACGGGAATTCCGCTCAGAGCGCTGACAAGCGCGGTGAGCATGGTTACTCCGGCAGAGGGACCGTCCTTCGGCACGGCGCCTTCGGGAACATGTATGTGAATGTCCTTGGTCTTGTAAAAATCGGAGGGTATGCCGTAAAGATGCGCCAGCTGACGCACGCAGGAAAAAGCCGCCTTTGCCGATTCTTTCATCACGTCTCCGAGGCTGCCCGTGAGTTCAAGCTTGCCGTCCCCGTCCATAACAGCGACTTCGATTTTAAGCAGATCTCCTCCCACCTGAGTATAGGCAAGACCGTTTACCACTCCGACCTCGTCGGCTTGGTCTATCGTTTCGGGGAGGATTTTTTCGGGACCCAGGTATGACTTTACATCCTGAGCGTCAATGCAAAGATGTTTCTGCTCGGTCTCGATAATCTGCAAAGCCGCGCGTCTGCATAGCGCGCCAAGTTCTCTTTCAAGGTTTCTTACGCCGGATTCTCTTGTGTAGCAGTCTATAATTTTTGAAACCGCGTCGTCGGTTATTTTGACCATGCGCCGGTTGAGTCCGTGCTTTTTGAGCTGTTTGGGTATGAGATGATTCTTTGCTATGTTGAGCTTTTCGGTTTTTGTATATGTGTTCAGCTCGATTATTTCCATTCTGTCGATCAAAGGTCTCGGCACCGTGTCCAGGGTATTCGCGGTGGCAATGAAAATGCAGTCCGAAAGGTCAAAGGGAAGTTCTATGAAGTGGTCCCTGAAAAATTTGTTTTGTTCGGGGTCAAGCACTTCAAGCATTGCGCTTGCCGGGTCGCCGCGGCTGTCCGATGTCATTTTGTCTATCTCGTCAAGCAGTATCAGAGGATTTCTGACACCCGCCTGATTTACGGCGGCTATTATTCGTCCCGGCATAGCCCCGACATATGTTTTTCTGTGACCGCGTATGTCTGCCTCGTCACGCACGCCGCCAAGTGAGACACGCACGTATTTGCGTTTCATCGCCCGCGCCAAGGATGCCGCTACCGAGGTCTTGCCCACTCCGGGAGGTCCGACAAGACATAAGATCTGTCCTTTTATCTCGGGGTTGAGCTGTTTTACCGCCAGAAACTCAAGCAGACGTTTTTTGACGTCTTCGAGTCCGTAGTGGTCGCTGTCGAGAATTTTACGCGCGGTTTCAATATTTGTGCGGTCTTTGGTCTCTTTGTTCCACGGCAGGGAAAGACAGGTCTCGAGATAATTCGCGAGTACGTTTGCTTCAGCCGAGCCGAAAGGAGTTTTGGAGAGCTTGTCGTTTTCCTTCAGAAGCTTCTCCCTTACCTCCTCACTGAGGTTGAGCTTCATTATCTTCTCGCGGAAATCGTCGGAGTCGTTCATGTTTTCGCCGAGCTCCTCCTGTATGGCTCTCATCTCCTCGCGAAGATAGTATTCTCTTTGGGATTTGTTTATTTTTGCCTGAGTTTTTTTATGTATGTCGGTCTCGCATTCAAGAATTTCCGCCTCATGTTCCATTATCGAAAGAAGAGTTTCTATGCGTTTGTAAGGCTCGAATATGTGAAGGATGTCAAGCTTATCCTCGTATTTTACCAGTATATTTGAGGCGATAAAATCCGCCATCATAACCGGGTTTTTTATTGACTTGAGGGTGTTGTACATTTCCTTTGATACAGTGGGCAGCATACGTATAATTCTTTCCACCGAGTTCAGCATCTCAAGCCTGTATGCCTCACCGCGTATACTTCCTTCTTCGGGATCGGCGATGGTTTTGCATATGGCGTCTGCCGTGCAGAAATTGCCGGTGCGTCTGTGTGAATTTACGATTGCCCTTGAAAGCCCTTCCGCTACCACACGGATGATGCCGTCGCCGGATTTTACAAGCTGTTTTACTCTGATGACAGTGCCAACGTCAAAGAGCTCTTGGGAGCTGTCCGGCTCGGATGATTCTGTTCTCAGAACCGGTACCGCTATGGCAAGATGAATGCTTGACGCCGCGTCCCTTACCGCCTCGTCAGACCCGTAAATATCCGGACTTACTTCAAAATTTATTATCTCGGAAGGAAACACTACCACTCCGTCCACGGCGATCAACGGAAGCGAAAGTTTCTCCACTTTTTCTATGTATTGTGACATTAATTTATATCCTCTCATATTATCATGAATTAAACAATTTATTGATATAATGCCGTAACAGCCATACATGATATGCGGCAAAATATATCAATTATAATATTATAACATAAAAATGCGTTTTTTTCTATAGAGTTCCCAGAATATTTACAAATTTATATGACTGTTAATATTCAGGTTGACATGGCAAATTTACGTGCATTTTAAAATTTGGAAAAGTGTCAATATTGCCAAAATTGTCATACATATTGACCCCGAAAATTTAACATATATTTAATTTGACGAAATTTGTGCCGAAAAATCGTACATATTGAATATTTACAAATCTTTCATTAAGGTGTATAATTAAAGTCCAAGCAAAGGAAAGTCCGAGTGTTGTTTCTTTGCCGGATTTATGCACAGCCGTGATTATGTGAGCGGAATATCAATCTAATGATATCAAACGCGCTTTCAAATTTCGGTCTGTGCTTTTTTGATTTTGTTTTCCGCATACGCATACTGTGTTTTGAAGAATTTGAGAGGGTGATATGATACTTTTATGGTTGCTGCTGATTGTTGCCGTTATAGTGTTTTTGAAATATGCTTATTTGATTACCAAAAGATTACTTCTTATCGGGAAAATAAAAAAGAAAATAAAAAAGCAAAACGGCGGTCTGCGATATTTCCGCAATCCGCTGGTTTCGGTTTTCAGGCATGACGGCGGCATTGATTTAACTGTATCGTGTCATGAAAAAAACATCGCGGTTTCTGTTCTGACAACGCCGTTTCATCGTGTGCGATACCATTTTAACGGTAAAGGCTTATTGGAATTGATTGTCGAGCGGCGCGGAGTATATATTACAAATCGAGATAGACCTAATATAAGCAGTGTAATGGACAGATATCACACTGTCCGCAGGTACAGAATTGAGTTTGATGATTCGGAAGCCGAAAATGAATCTCAAAGATATGTAATCCTGAATCCCGCGCCGATTTCGGTAAGCAAGGTTGACGGCTCAAAAATCATTGCTTTGTGTGACGACGATATTTTGTTTGACCGGATAAAAGTCTGCGGCTTGAAGTATTTTCTTGAAAACGTGATTTGATTATTTACGGATTCTGTTTTGGGTGGATTATTATTTTCCTCCTCGTATATGCCGTAACGGCGCAAATAAGCGATATCAAAAAATATTTTTACTGCCGCTTGACGTTTGCGCGCTTTTATTCATGGGAAGCTCCTCTCTGATATGGCTTTTAGTGTTGTGGTGACTCTATTATACCATATCTTTGATGGACTTCCTTTCCTTTTTGGTTCACATCATTTTAACACATACAAAAAATCAAAAAAAATTTGATTTCGGTATTGACAAAACACCAAAATTGTGATATAATAACATAAAATAAAGTGAAGCTCCCGCTTCCACCCTGAGGAATTGCCTGTCAGCGGTCAATAATGTCATGCTCCGGAATTGTTTCGGGGATTTTGTGCGCGGGAGTTGCTTCGGCGCTTTTTTGTTTGATTCCGCAAAAAAGATTTCAAAACAACAAACACTCTTTTATCATGGAGGTGAAAGACCATAGCAGCAAATAACTCTAAGGACACTCTTGTCAATGAGGAAATTGATTTCCCGGAAATCCGCGTAATCGCGGCGGACGGCGAACAGCTCGGAATAATGAGCTCCGAAAAGGCGCTTCATATGGCATACGACAAGGGACTCGACCTTGTGGTGATGTCGGCTCAGGCCAATCCGCCGGTATGCAAAATAATGGATTTCGGCAAATACAGATTTGAGCGCGAAAAAAGGGAAAAGGAAGCGAAGAAAAAGCAGCAGACGGTGGAAATCAAGGAGATTCAGCTTTCTCCCCGCATAGATACTCATGATTTTGAAACCAAAGCCAAACAGGCACGTAAATTTCTTGATTCCGGAAATAAGGTTCGCGTGGTTATGAGGTTCCGCGGAAGAGAGATGAGTCATATGGCAATCGGGCGTGAAATCATTGACAAATTCAGCGAGAGCTGTGCCGAAAGCGGGGTTGTTGACAAAAAGCCGTCGGTTGACGGAAGAGTGATGAGTATGGTTATTTCTCCGGTTTCTCAGAAATCGGCTAAATAAAATAACGGTTATAACTAAATTAAGACGTCCCCGCCTAAAAGGCGGGCGCCACTTGATTTTTTTCGGTGGAGAGGTACAATCTTGCGCCGGAAAAATTAAATGAAGGGGCTTAGCCCTTAGTGAAATTCTGCCCTGACAGAGCAGTTCTATAAACGGTCGGTTCTGACCGGTCGGTTGAGAAAGGAATGGGAATAATATGGGAAAAATCAAGACACATAAGGCATCTGCCAAAAGATTTTCCGTAACGGGAACAGGCAAGGTCAAATTCAATCACTGCCATCACCGTCACAATCTGGGTCTTAAGACGCAAAAGAGAAAGAGACATCTCAGAACAGGCGCCATTATGAGCGAGTCAATGGCTCCGAATATCAGAAGAATGATTCAGAAATAAACACAAGGGTGTGGCATCCTGTGTTTTTTATCGGGCAATAAAGGTGCCTTGTCGGTCGCGCTGTCCCATCGGACGGCAATATCGGTTAATTAAGAGTGTGTACGGCGAAAGCCGACTTTATGGAGGATTAAAATGGCAAGAATAAAAGGTGCGCTTACAACGCGTAAAAGAAGAAAAAAAGTACTGAAGGCCGCCAAAGGTTATTGGGGAGCCAAATCAAAGCATTTTAAGATGGCTAAACAGGCCGTCATGAAAAGCGGCAATTATGCCTTCGCGGGACGCAAAGCGAGAAAAAGAGACATGCGCAGACTTTGGATAACAAGAATATCCGCGCAGTCAAAGGTATGCGGAATGAACTATTCCACATTTATGAACGGTCTTAAAAAAGCCGGGATCACTCTCAACAGGAAGATGCTTGCGGAGCTTGCGGTTTCCGACAAAGAGGCGTTTGCGGCTCTCGCGGAACAGGCAAAAGCGGCTCTTTGAGGCTATCATATAAAACCCGGTTAAAACTTACCGGGTTTTTGTCATACATAGGGAGTAAAATCAACTACCCGGAAAGGCGTTAAAATGGAGTCGGAAAACCCGGTTATTACTTCAAGACAAAACAGATTTGTCGCGCAGCTTTGTGCGCTTGAAGACAAAAAAGCGCGTGAGAATACACATCTGTTCAGGTTTGACGGAGTCAAGCTTTTGTGTGAGGCCGTAAAGCATGGGGTTGAAATAGTATACGCTGCGGTCTGTGAAAAACAGGCGGATGAGGTATGGGAAAAACTCTGGGCTGTGGGTAAAATGAGGCCTTCTGACATCGGGTGTAAATTTGTATATGTCTCGGAGTCGGTTTTTAAAAAAATTTCTGATGAAAAAGCCCCCGAGGGCATAATATGTGCCGCAAAACATATTGACAAATTTCATAAAAGGGTTAAAATATATAATAAAGACGATTATGCGCCCGACAAAAACGAAAAAATATTGCTGCTTGATTCAGTGCGAGACCCTTTAAATGTGGGGGCCGTGATAAGAAGCGCGGCGGCGTTCGGCGCCGACCGGGTCATAATGGGAGGCGGATGCGCGGATATATACAATGCCAAAACCATAAGGGCTTCCATGGGAACGTTGTTCGGAATGAAAATAGACATTGTGGGCAGTGTGAAGGACGCGGTTTTGTTTTTGAGGAACAGCGGCAGAAAGGTGTATGCGGCGGCACTCGGACGCGACGCTGTAGAACTCGGACATGAAAGACTTGAAAAAAACGCCTGTGTGATTATAGGAAATGAAGGGCATGGCCTTTGTGACGAGGTGATTTCCGCGTGTACGGGCTGTGTGTATATTCCGATGTCGGAAGGCGTGGAATCGCTCAACGCGTCTGTGGCGGCGGCGGTGATTATGTGGGAGTTTTTCGGAAAAGACAACTGAAAATATCTTTGCATGTTTGCTTTGATTTGTACAACTGAAAATATCTATACATATTTGCTTTGACTTGTTTGACCGAGAGGAGGAAAACCAAAGTGAAAAATGCGCAGAAGTGGGTGTGGCTTTCGCTCAAATGCGGAGCCGGAAGTTCTGAGATGATGAATCTCATTGAGAGAATAGGATCCGCCGAGAAAATCTACGAGTCCGGTTTTGAGGATTATATGTCTGCCGGTATAAGCGAAAGGCTTGCCTGTCTGCTGTGCGAAAAGGATATGGAACAGGCGTCAAAGGTAATGTATTATTGCGAAAGATACCGGATAGGGATCTTATGCTATGATGACGAGGCGTATCCGAAAAGCCTGAAATCACTTCCCAATCCTCCGGCGGTGCTGTATTGGTCCGGCGACCTTCCCGACCTGAACAGGAGACTTTGCATTTCTGTCGTGGGAACCCGGAAAATGAGCGAGTACGGGATGAGAGCCGCTTATAAAATCGCATATGAAACCGCAGCTGCCGGCGCTGTGATAATAAGCGGTATGGCGCTCGGGATAGACGGCGTGGCGGCTTGCGCGGCTATAACTGCGGGCGGCAGTACGGTTGCAGTGCTCGGATGCGGCATTGATATAGTATATCCGAAATGTCACCGAAAGCTTGAAGAAATTATCAAGCGTCACGGCGCAGTGATTACGGAATTTCCTCCTGCAACCGAACCGCACGGATACAACTTTCCCATACGAAACAGAATAATCAGCGGCTTGGGTCAGGGGACGGTTGTTATCGACGCGGATGTAGGCAGCGGGGCTATGATTACCGCCAAAAGCGCGATATTGCAGGGAAGGGATATTTATGCCGTTCCCGCCAATATTGACGGCGAAAACAGCTCGGGGACAAACGCGCTTATACGCGACGGAGCGGTCGCGGTATTGTGCGGCAGGGACATTATAAACAATTATTCGTATATTTATCACGACAGCCTTGATATGGCGAGGCTGACCAACGCCGAAAAAAGGTCTGAATTTGACCCGCAGGCGATACGGAATATGGAAATAGGGGTCAGAAAATTTGTTCCCGGACGTTTTGAAAATAAGAGCTCTTCTTATGATACGGAGTTTTCGGATAAAGCGTCGGGACGTGGCGAAAGGTCCGAAAAGGAGAAAAAAATTCAAAGCGGTTTTGCCCGGCATACGGCTCAAGAGAAATTTTCTCCAAAACCCGATAGCGTGGGTATCGACGGGCATGAAAAAATAAATAATAAGAATGAAGCCGAGATAATAGGCAGGGCTGATGAAAATGTGCATACGGCTGACAATTCGTCAGAAATATTTGCCTCTCTGAGCGAAAAGCAAAAGAAGATCTTTGAGGAAATCCCGATTGACAGAGCCGTAACCGTGGACAGTCTTACCAAACTGGGATTTACAATGGGTGAGGTTATGGCGTCGCTTACGGTGCTTGAGATAAAAGGACTTATATCGTCCCTGCCGGGAGCGCTGTATATACGCAAGTAGCGTATAGGTTTGATTGTTTAATTTGAATTGTTTTTGATTTTGTCTGTCAGGGCGCTGCCCGGACGGTTTATATATATTTTGAAAGGAAAAGCAAATGTCTAATCTTGTTATAATGGAGTCGCCTTCCAAGGCAAATACAGTCAAGGGCTATCTTGGTTCAAATTATAAAGTGGTGGCAACGGTGGGACATATAAGGGATTTGCCCAAATCGTCCCTCGGAGTGGATATCGAGCATAATTTTGAACCGCATTATATAAATATCAGAGGTAAGGGAGACCTTATAAAAGAAATCAAAAAGGAGGCCAAGTCGGCAAACAAGATATTTCTTGCGACCGACCCTGACCGTGAGGGAGAGGCTATAGCGTGGCACTTGGCGACCGCGCTTGATATTCCGATTGAGAAAACACAGAGAGTCACTTTTAACGAGGTCACCAAAAATGTTGTAAAGAACTCGATAAAGCAGCCCAGACAGATTGACATGAATGTTGTGAATGCGCAGCAGGCAAGAAGAATACTTGACAGGATAGTAGGATATAAGCTTTCGCCGTTGCTCTGGAAGACGGTCAAGAGCGGGCTTTCGGCGGGACGGGTACAGTCGGTCGCCACAAAAATTATAGTTGAAAGAGAAAATGAGATAAGAATATTCAAGCCGGTTGAATATTGGACTATAGACGCCGACCTTATTACCGACGACGGGAAAAAACTTACCGCGCATTTTTACGGAGACCGTGACGGCAAACTCAAGCTTGAAAACGAAGAACAGGCGATGAAAATTGTTGACGCCGTAAGCGGGAAAAAATTTAACGTCAGCAAAGTCAAAAAAACTACGAGACATAAGTCCCCCGCGCCCCCGTTTATTACATCCACCCTTCAGCAGGAGGCGTCGAAAAAGCTCGGATTTCAGTCGCAGCGCACCATGCGGGTCGCTCAGGAGCTTTATGAGGGCATAAATTTGGGTTCCGGGAATGGAGGAGTTCAGGGTCTTATCACATATATGCGTACTGACTCGTTAAGGATTTCATCCGAAATTCAGGAACTCACCCGCATTTTTATCGCGGAAAGATACGGAGCGGATTACAACACCGAGGAACCGAGAATATACAAATCGAAATCCGGGGCGCAGGACGCTCATGAGGCGATACGACCGGTTAATGTAGAGCTTGAGCCTCAAAAAATCAAGCAGCATCTTACTTCTGACCAATTCAAGCTCTATAAGCTTATTTGGGAGAGATATGTGTCAAGCCAGATGCAGTCCGCTCGGCTTTCCGCAACAGCGGTCGACTTTGAGTGCTCGGAATATATATTCAAGACCGCCGGGTATACGGTGACTTTTCCGGGATATATGGCGGTATATGAGGAAAGCGAGGATGAAACTCAGAAGACCGATACGGATGAACCGGACGAACAGAGAGACGCGAAAATTCCTGAGCTTAACGAAGGGGAACGGCTTGATTCCGAGAATATCGACCCTGAAAAGCATTTTACCGAGCCGCCTCCGAGGTACAATGAGGCTTCGCTGATTAAATTTCTTGAGGAACGGGGCATAGGAAGACCGAGCACATACGCGACAATAATCACTACGATAATAAGCCGAAACTATGTAAAACGAGAGGGAAAGGCGCTTGTGCCTACCGAGCTTGGGGAAATTACCACTGATCTTATGAATGAAAACTTCGCAAGTATCGTAGACTATAAATTTACCGCCGATATCGAGACAGAGCTCGATGAAATAGAAAGGGCGGAGCTGAGTATGCAGCAGCTGCTTGAAAGTTTTTGGAGCGATTTTTCAAAGCAGCTTGATACCGCGCAAAAGCGTCTTGAAAGCTCGGATATAAAAATTCCCATTGAAGAGACGGATATGATATGCGAAAAGTGCGGAGCCAGAATGATTGTAAAGACCGGAAGATACGGAAAATTCGCCGCGTGTCCGAATTATCCGAAGTGCCGCAATACAAAACCGCTTATAAGCGAGACAAACGCGGGCATTTCTCAGTCGGGAGAGACCGGGGACGGAAAGGTCGAGATAGCGGATTTCAAGTGCGAAAAATGCGGCTCCGACATGATTCTCAGAACCGGCAAATACGGAAGTTTTTATGCCTGTGTCAATTATCCCGAATGTAAATATACAAGACCTAAAACCAAGGATATCGGAGTGGCTTGCCCGAAATGCGGCGCGCGCGTGGTCATGAAGTACGGTAAAAACAGGACGGTTTTTTACAGCTGCGAAAGATATCCCGAATGTGATTTCTCATCTTGGGATATGCCTGTCAACGAAAAATGTCCCTTATGCGGCGAGATACTTTTCCGCAAAAAGGGAAAACCTATGCTTGTATGTCATAATAAGGAGTGCGGGTATTCCAGACAGATAGAGGAAGACCGGAAAGCAGAAAACGGAGAATCGGACGAGAGCGATGCTTGAACTTCCTTTTCACTCGGTTTTTGAAGATTAAAACAGAATAAACAAAAAGGAATAATTGATGGAAAAGGATATTTCGATTGATATATACGGAGCGGGACTTGCGGGCTGTGAGGCGGCTTGGCAAGCTTCAAAAATGGGGGTACATGTAAGACTTACGGAGATGAAGCCGCGCAAATTTACTCCGGCGCATCATTCTGAAGGCTTTGCGGAGCTTGTCTGCTCAAATTCATTGAGATCTGACAGACTTACAAATGCGGTGGGACTTTTGAAAGAGGAAATGTCGAGACTCGGGTCCTTGATTATGGAGGCGGCATACCGTACAAGAGTCCCCGCGGGGTCCGCCCTGGCGGTGGACAGAAATCTGTTCTCCGAATATATAACCGAGAAAATAAGACAGAATAAAAATATAGAAGTGATCGAGGGCGAGGCCGCGTCCGTGGGCAGCGACTCTGTTACAATAATAGCCACGGGACCGCTCACGAGCGATGCCTTGGCGGAGTACATCCGGGAAAACCTGGGTATAGGCAGTCTGCATTTCTTTGACGCCGCCGCTCCGATTGTGGATGCTTCGACTGTTGACAGAGATATAGTGTATGAGGCGTCAAGGTACGATAAGGGAGACGCGGATTATCTCAATTGCCCCATGTCCGAGGAGCAGTACAGCCAGTTTTACCATGAACTGACAGGAGCGAAAGAGGCGGAGCTCAAGGAATTTGACAAAGAGAGCATGAAAGAGCTGCAGGTATTTGAAGGCTGTATGCCGGTAGAGGTAATGGCAAAGAGAGGATATGACACTTTAAGGTACGGACCTCTCAAGCCGGTAGGCCTTGTCGATAAGCGTACCGGGAAAGAGGCTTACGCGGTGGTTCAGCTGCGCAGGGAAAACGCCGAGGGGAGTATGTATAATCTTGTCGGGTTTCAGACCCATCTTACTTTTCCTGAACAAAAAAGAGTTTTCCGCATGATTCCGGGGCTTGAAAACGCGGAGTTTCTGCGTTACGGAGTCATGCACAGAAATACATATCTTTCATCTCCCGATTATCTTTGCGCGGATTATTCCATGAGATCCAAGCCTAATATCTTTTTCGCGGGTCAGATGACGGGAGTTGAGGGATACGTGGAGTCGGCGGGTTCCGGACTTGTCGCGGGAATAGGCGCGGCATTGCGGGCGCTTGGAAAGGATCCGCTGATATTCCCGAAAACAACCATGTTGGGCGCGATGGCGAATTATGTGAGTTCGGGAAATTTAAGCGGAAGCTTTGTTCCGATGAACGCCAATTTCGGCATTATTGAACCGCTTGAGCATAGAGTCAAGGGAGGAAAAATGGCGAAATATGAAGTTTACGCGCAGCGTTCACTGCAGGATATAGAAAGATTTTCCGAATTGCTTGAAGCTTATAAAAATTGATTTATAGTCGGAAGTAAAAGTATTTTTATGTTATGGGATATATACATGAACGAGCGGGAAAAAAACATGAAACAATTTTGTTCATGTACAGAAAGTACTGATTGTATGAGACAGGAAACAGAAATAATAACTTTTTAATGATATTTGTTTTTAATATTTGTAAAAGTACTTTGCGTGAAGTCACGCTATGAGTTTGCGCTTGCCGCAAACGGCAGAAAGGCACGGTGGGTTATTGAAATGAGAATTATTGCCGATATAATGGGAGGAGACAACGCTCCGCTTGAGACGCTCAGGGGCGTTTGTCAGGCGGCGGGTGAGGAATATTCGCGGGATGTTGAATTCGTGCTTGTCGGAGACGAGGATAAAATCAAAAAAACCGCGGACGAGAATTTATTGGATATCGGAAAATTTGAAATTCTTCATGCCTCCGATACGATACTTATGACCGATGAGCCGATGTCTGTTATGAAAGAAAAAAGCGAATCTTCGATGGCAAAAGGGCTTAAATTGCTTTCTTCGGGAGAGGGGGACGCGTTTGTAAGCTGCGGCAACACGGGAGCGCTGTTTACCGGAGCGTCTCTTATCGTGAGAAAGGTCAGAGGTATTCAGCGCGCGGCTATTGCCACGGTGCTTCCTTTCACTCCGCCGCTGCTGCTCATTGATTCGGGAGCCAATGTCAAGGTTAATGAGGAATATCTGTTGCAGTTCGCGGCTATGGGAACCGCGTATATGCGCGCGATATATGAGGTTGAGAGTCCGAGAGTGGGACTTATCAACAACGGAAGCGAGGACTGTAAGGGAACGGAGCTCCAGATTTCGGCTTTCAGACGGCTTTCGGAAAGCAAGCTGATACATTTTACCGGAAATGTAGAGGGAAATATGCTGGCGTTTGACGTATGCGACGTCGCGGTCTGCGACGGATTTACCGGCAACATTGTACTTAAGACCGTTGAGGGTATGGGAAAGCTTTTCGGTCAAGAACTGAAAAATATTTTCAAAGCCAATCCTATGACTGCCATGGCTTCGTTGATGGTGAGAAAACAGTTGTCGGATTTCAAAAAGAATTTTGACTCTACCGAGCATGGCGGAGCGCCGATTCTCGGCATATCAAAAACGGTTATTAAGGCTCACGGGTCTTCAAATGCCAACGCATTCAAAAACGCTGTAAAGCAAGCAATAAATTGTCAGCGCACCGGCGTGACCGGAATAATTGCGGAGGAAGCCGTAAAATATGCCGAGGAAAAAAAGTCAATGTCGGCTGCTCAGCGAAATTGAAGTGAGATATCTTTAAAGAATTTTAATACTTACAAAAGGGTGGAATTTCTCGTGATAAATAAAATTGCAAGAGAAGAACTTGAAAAGAGAATAGGCTACGTTTTTAAAGACAAAACGCTTCTGGAAAAGGCGTTGACGCATTCGTCCTATTCTAATGAGTCCGGGGTTAAAAATCATCACCTGCTGTGCAACGAAAGGCTTGAATTTCTGGGGGACAGTGTTTTATCAATAATCACAAGCGAGTATCTTTACAATAATTTCGAGGAATGTCCGGAGGGAGAACTGACAAGGATGCGCGCCGACGCGGTGTGTGAAAAGGCTCTTTCGGGATACGCCGAGCAGATTCAACTCGGAAAATATCTGCTTTTAGGTGTCGGTGAGGAAAAAAACAACGGCAGAAGCAGAAAATCCATATTGGCGGATGCTTTTGAGGCATTGCTGGCGGCGGTTTTTATTGACGCGGGGAATGACGGCATCAATGCCGTAAAAAAATTCTTGCTCCCGTTTATAGAAGAAGAGCTGAAAGCCGGGCTGAAAAGCACCGGATTTGCGGACCCTAAGACCCTGCTTCAGCAGTTTGTGCAGCAGGAGGAGGGCGATGTTCTGAAGTATGTTATTGTCGGTGAACATGGTCCGGACCATCAGAAGGAATTTGAGGCGGAGGCAAGACTTAACTCAAATGTTATCGGCAGAGGAAAGGGAAGGTCCAAAAGAGAGGCTGAACAAAACGCCGCTAAAGAGGCGCTTGAGCTTTTCAATGTCACCGATTTATAACTGAATTAAGATGTCTTGTCACTTGATTTTTTCAGTGGGGAGATACAATCTCCCACTCGTTGAATGACGGGGATTTGCCCCCTTATTGAAAAATTTTAAATTTTGATTTCGATTAATATCTTTAAAGTCTGTTGATATTAAATAAGTGTATTAGATATATGAAAAAACATGTAAATATACCGATTTTTATTCCTCATCTGGGATGTCCCAATATGTGCGTGTTTTGCAATCAGCGCTCTATTTCCGGTAAGAGATATTTTGATATTCAAGGCGTCAGGGCAGAGATTGAACAGGCACTTTCAACCGTAAACGGCGGCTGTGAGGCAGAGATTGCGTATTTCGGCGGTTCGTTTACCGGTATTGACCGTCACACCATGATTTGTCTTTTGGATATAGCGCAGGAATTTGTTGACAAGCCGGGGGATTCGGGAGAGGCGCATGTCTGCGGCATCAGGATGTCCACGCGGCCGGACTATATAGACGAAGAGATAATGGCGATACTGTCCGGATATTCGGTCAATACGATTGAACTCGGCATACAGAGCATGAATGACAGTGTGCTCAAAGCCTGCAAGAGAGGTCATACCGCTAAAGACGCCGAAAACGCCT
>CASEEB010000002.1 GCA_949286815.1 uncultured Eubacteriales bacterium
TCACTCCTATGTACGTAACTCCGTCCGGGATAATTACAGACGTAAGTCCCTTACAGCTGGAAAAAGCGCCGTATCCGATTTCCGTTACGCCGTTCGGGATATTTATATGTTCCAGAGAAATACATTCGGAGAAAACATTGCCCTCTATTGTCGATATCCCCTCGGGCAAACTGACTTGCGTCAGTTTTTCGCAACGCGCAAAAGCGCTGTATCCGATATGAGTTACGGTTTCGGGAACATCTATCCGTTTTAAGGCGGTACATCCGTTAAACGCATAATCTCCTATGCTTATCAATCCTTCCGGCAGAACAATCTCTCTCAAATTTCTTTGCGACGCGAAGGCGTAATCGGCGATTCCCAATGTATTTTCTTTAATGGAAACGTCGGTATTGGAATAAATTGTCTCATTATAAGTTATCAATACTTTTCCCGCATACACCGGACCTTCGGACTGATTTCTCAACCATGCGGTGCGCTCAAACGCTCCTTGTCCGACATATATAACGCTATCCGGTATTCTTACGGTGCTCAGTCGTTCGCAATTAAAAAAAGCCATACTTCCGATCTTAACCACGCCGTCGGGAATTTCGACAAAATTCAATTTTTCTGCGCTTGCGAAAGCTCTGTCGCCAATGCTCGTCACGGGTATTCCGTCATATGATTCGGGAATTATCACTTCAGTGTCGTCATGCAATTCCTCATCATAATCCGTCACCGAATACGAACCGTCAACATATTTCAAATGCAAACCGTCAATAATAACACGTTCTTCCACATCCGGTTTGACAGGCTGATCCGTTTCGCCTTCGGCAGTACCGGATTCTTCGGCAGTACCGGAATCTTCGGCACTGCCGGAATCTTCGGTATAACCGCCGTTTTCTCCACTCCCTTCATTGGGGGTGTTTTCTTTTTTAAAGTTACAGGAAGTGAAAAATACAGATACGCTTAAAAACAAAACCACAATAACACGTAATAACTTTGTTTTAGGCATAACATCGCCCTCCTTTATGTGTTGTCATAAACATAATAGCATATTTAACATAAATTGTCAAGCTCTTTACCGAATTTTATGCAAAAGCAAAAACCGTTATTTTCTTATATATCTTAAGCGCACATACGCTATCATTAAGTTACATTATCTTTAATAAACAAGCAAGCTATAATTATGTCCTTACGACCGTTTCATGGTATTGAGAGACAGCAGGGCGGCGTCCGGAGATGTATTGCAGCGCAGAGTCCATATTTTCACGTCGGAGAGCGCGCAAAGGACTTCCATCACTTTTTCCGCTTGTGTTTCGTCAGACGGGATATATGTCCGGCTTATCAGATTAGGAAGCGCGTCTTTAAATGACACAGGTTCTATGCTGTTGTCTTTTCCTCGATTAAGAAGACATATACCACCCAAAGGCGCGCGTATGTTCCGGCTTAAACGGTGCTTGCCGTCCCACGGGCTGCCGTAAACAAAAATACCTTCTTTCGTTCTTCTCAGAAAAGGCTTGTCGTCGTTTATAATCTCCACTCTGTTTCCGAACATCTGTCTGCAAAGCCGGGCGTGCGTCGATTTTCCCACACCGGACGGGGCGGAATACAAATATGCCGTACCGTCAAGCACGACCGCGCTGGCGTGAATGATTATCACACCGTAAGTTGACAATTCACGCGCCAGATTTCTGTGAAACGAAATGCTTTCAAGATAACCGTCCGACATATTCTGAACGTCCGGAAAAGTTTTCTTTGCATATTCCCTTTCAAAAACAATATCTTCGGGGGTTATTTCAATATTCGTCACCGCGGGAAGACAGGTCTCATATTCTCTGCATTGATGTTTTATATAGCTTCCGGAAAATTCCGCGGAAATTATTACATCCGCAAAGCGGTAATTCTGTTTCATGTAAGTTATTTCCTTTATTGGAATCTGTTATTGAGTATAAATTTTCCTCAGGCAGTTATATTGAAAACTGGGGAAAATTCGGTTTTTTGGCTGAGGACAAGTCCTTTTGATGTGGAAAACCCTGTGGAAACTGTGGAAAAACCCTTAAAAACTCCTCTTCTGATCCTTTTTTAAAAATTCAAAAAGTACAGATAAGCTTTTCGAGTACCTTGTACCCGTCCGCGGTTGATTTTATGTCCATATCCGCTTTTTTGCATTTTCTGAGCAGTACGCGAGACCTTTCATCGTCAAATTTACTTTTTACAATAAGCGTTATTCTGTATTCGTGTATCTTCAGCATGTCGGAAATTTCCTTTACGGTAAATCCGCTGTTCAGCATCTCGTTTACCGACACAACGTCGCAGACAGTTTTGATTATTTCACCCATGATAAGTATCGGGTCTGTTTTTTTCGCCTTCAAATCTCCCAGTATAATGAGCGCTTTGTCTTTATCCGAGGCGTTAATCGCGTTTGTAAAAGCAAAGGCGTCGTATTCATTGGTATTTACGGATACCGACCTTACGTCATCTTCCGTCACTTCTTTTCTGCCGGATGAAAGAACATAATAAGAGATTTTTTCAGTCTCAAGCGCAAGCCTGAACATATCTCTGCCGCAGTACTCCACCGTAAACATACATACCTGCGGCGCCGCGCTCACATTGTTATGCTCGTAATGCTTTCCCACCCATGACGCGAGTCGCGAGGGTGAATTTTTCTCAAAATAAACAGGGGTAGCAAATTCCGAAAGCTTTGTAAGCAGCGCGGACGGTCTTTTAGGCAAAATTCCCCAGTCAAACCGATCCGAAGATGTGTTTATGATAACCGTATTGTAATCGTATTCATCAAGCTGCTCCAGGACAGAGCACAGAGAATCTGTCTCCCCCGACTTCATGGCATTGAAATCAAGCCCCGAAACGACAACAAGTTTTCTGTCCGACATCATCGGCATCGGCATCAGCATATCGGACAAAGCGGCGGGAGTATATGAAAGCGAGTCAAGCCTCATGTCGTTAAAAGGCGCGAAGGCGGGATCAGGAGAAATTGCTTTCGCCGCAAGGCTTAAAGCGTGATTTTTCATATAATCTTCCTCGCCGAAAAAAAGGTACGCGTTCGCGGGAGAGTTTTTTATTTCATTACGGAATTCGGATTCTTTAAGTATTTTCAAATCTGTTACCTTCTTAAATTTTCCTGCCGTGAAAGTTTCCCGCCACCGGCAGAACTTTATTTTTATCATGCATCCCAAAACCGACGTATACAGCCGATTATTTTTTAAATTAGATAGCTACATGTATATTATAACATTTTTAAAAATGTCCGTCAACAAGCTTTTCACAAATTCATTGAATTTTAATTCAGACATTTAAGCAATTTTCCGATTGACAACAGAATTCTACCTCTAATATATAAGTATAGATACTTACAAATTTCTTGCTCACGCGGATTTAAAAATCAAAAGACAATTTCAAGGTTCCGGAATAATCTTGCGCAATTCTGCCCTAAAGAGCTTCTGTTTTCCAAAAATTATAAAAAAATTAATAATTTATCTTAAAAACTTCTTGACAAACGCCGCTGTAATCGTGTATAATATAGGATGTCATTGTATAAAAGCGTAGCGCACCGAAATTTTTAGTAGAGGTGTTTGTCAAACGTTTCCCATAAACAATCAAGGAGGTGCAAATAATGCTTAGAACTTATCAGCCCAAAAAACGTCAGAGAAAAAAAGAGCATGGCTTCAGAAAAAGAATGAGAACTGCCGATGGAAGAGCTGTCCTTAAAAGACGTCGCGCAAAAGGCAGAAAGAGACTGACCTATTGATTTGTCATTATCGTTGACAGATTTTGAAACATAAAAACCGCCGGTGATCTAATCATCTCAAGAGTTATAATGGCAAGTCTTGTAAGGATTAGCATCGGGGTTTTTAACTTTGAGCGGCATATCAAAGTTCAGTGTATTGACGAAACGGCGCCGGAATTAATATATCGTAAGCTTGGCAGTGTCATGAGAGAGGAACCGAATGAAATATCCCGCTATAAAGGAACACCATCTTTATAACAAAGCATATAAATCCTCAAAACATTTCTTCGGAAGATATGTGTGCGTATATTTGCTCAAGGACCTGAAAGCGCAGAAACTGAGGAAAAGTCATCCGCAAAAGATTTATGTCAACCGTCTCGGGCTGTCGGTTTCAAAGAAGGTCGGAGGCGCTGTTTTACGCAACCGCGCCAAAAGAATTATCCGGGCAGGATACGCCGCGGTCGAGAAGGATCTGTGCAGGGGGTATTTGATAGTAATCAGCGCCAAGCCGGACATCAACGGAAAAAAAAGCACGGTTATAGGCAAGGAGCTGAAATATGCTTTTGAAAAGCTCGGAATACTTCCTGAAAAAAATGATTTCCGGGATGAAGTCAAATGAAATATATTTGTTATTATTTAATACGCTTTTATCAAAAAGTTCTGTCGCCGTTAAAACGCCAGCCTTGCTGCAGGTTTTCACCCACATGCTCGTCATATGCCGTGGAAGCGTTTATCAAACGGGGATTTTTCGTGGGATTGATACTGACGGTTTACAGAATATTAAGGTGCAATCCGTTCTGCGCCGGAGGATATGATCCGGTACCGCTTACCGGATTGAGAAACCCAAGGGACGGGTCTGACAATGATTTAGAGGTTTCCGGGGATAGGTTTGTATTCGTATACGATTTGCCTTGGAAAGAAAGCCCAAAAAGTCCGAAAAATTCGTAAAAATGAGAGGGACTGCAAATTCAAATGAATGAAACAAGACAAAACAAGCCTAATTCAAGGAAAAAACTGCTGATAAAGGTGGCTTTTCTGCTCGGAATACTTGTAATCGCGGTATTTATAATGTCCAGCTGCGCGGCTCCGGCGATCGATACGAGCAAAACCCCCGAGGAATGGAAAGATACAATAGTAAATTTTGACGAGGAAAAAGGATTTTTTGACCATCTCCTTTCATGGATAGGTACCTTTCTAAACTGGATAACGGTAATTATGCCGGCAAAAAGCTATATACTTGCGCTTTTTATATTCGCTATAATTGTCGAAATCGTTCTGATACCCTTTTCAATCAAACAGCAGAAAAATTCGATAAAGCAAGCCATGCTTAAACCGAAGGAAATGGCTATAAGAAACAGGTATAAGGGACGCGACGACCGCGCCACCCAGCAGAAAGTATCGGCGGAAATCCAGGAGCTTTATCAGAAAGAAAATTTCAATATGTTTGGCGGATGCCTGCCTTTGCTTATACAGTTGCCCATAGTTATTATCCTTTATTATGTGGTTATTGACCCGCTTAAATATGTGCTTGGCATGTCGGGCGATTTTACAAACGTAGTTTACGCTTACATGACGGCCGCGCCGGAAAGCGGCGGGCTCGGACTGACCATCAGCGCGACAAGAGGAACCATAGAGGTATTGAGCAGAATGAATGTCTTGGGACTTGACGCCTTTGAGGGCATAAAAGAGTTCTGTGCAAACGGTCCCGAAGTATACGGGCAAATACAGAATGTGCTTTCCAACACGCCTAACTTCAATATAGGACCGGTCAATATGGGCTATGTTCCCCAGTTCGGGTTCACTTTTGATGAAAAATGGATGTATTGGCTTTTGCTTGTTCCGGTAGTGACGTTCGTTGTATATTTCTTTTCGATGAAGATAAACCGCAAGCTGACTTTCCAGCCGGCTCAGACCGCGGATGACAAGGCTGCGGCATGTTCCAACAATATGATGGACATCACAATGCCCATAATGAGCGTTTTCGTAACCTTTACCGTTCCCGCGGCAGTGGGTATATATTGGATTTTCAAGAGCATTGTGGGCGTCGGCAGGCAGTTTATAATGAGCAAGGCAATGCCTTTGCCGGTATTTACGGAAGAGGATTACAAGGCGGCCGAAAAAGAAATGTACGGAAAGCTGCCGAAGAAAATTCAGAAATCCGAAAACGCGGGAAAAGTCAGGTCTTTGCACCATATAGATGACGATGATTATGACGAGAACGGAAATTACTGTCCGAAGCCTCCCGAAGAAGAACAGACACCGGAACCCGAGACGAACGAAGCTGCGGAAAAACTGCCCGACAGCAAAATGACAAAGGGAGCGACGCTTAAGGACGAATCGGACAAAAAAGACAACGCCGAAAAACCCAAGAAATCAAAAAAAGAAAAAAAATCATTATTCAGGAAAAAAGACGGCGATGACAAGCCGGAATAAAATGTTCGGATAGACAATGTCCGGATGGGAAGAACCGGACACAGACATAAAGTTTTATCCCTAAAATTCAATCTTTTGAGCCGCGTTGTCCGCGGAACTTATTGCATGAGGTATAATTGTGAAAAAAGAAGTGGTAACAACAGGAAAGACAATTGAAGATGCGGTGGCCGCGGCGGTGTCGGCGCTGAACGCATCTTCGGAAAAAGAAATCAAGTATACGGTTTTGGAAGAACCCAAAAAGGGCTTGTTCGGACTTGGCGCGGTGCCCGCCAAAATAAACGCGGTATATGTTCCGAGTCCCGAAAATCTCGCGATCGCTTTTATAAAGCAACTTGTCTCCGATATGGGACTTCAGGTAAACGTGGAAATGAAAGAGTCGGACGGCGAAGGAAAGCTTATAGACATCACCGGTGAAGGCGCCGGCGTGCTTATCGGTCACCATGGAGAGACGCTCGACGGGATTCAGTACCTTGCGAATCTTGCCGCCAACAAAAAGATAGACGGCGAAAAGAGAGATTATGTCAAAATCACTGTCGACGCGGAAGGATACAGGGCAAAACGCGAGGAAACTTTGAGGGCGCTTGCCAGAAGAATGGCGGAAAAGGTGCTTAAGTATAAAAAGAGCGTCATGCTTGAGCCCATGAATCCATATGAAAGAAGAATCATACATTCCGAGATACAGAATATAGACGGAGTTTCGACGAATTCGATAGGCTCGGAAAACAACCGCAAGATTGTTATTTACCTTGAAGACCAGAAAACCGTTAAAAGTGAAGGCTGAGGCCTTGTAATGCCTGTAATTGTCGTAAGGCAACAGATATAAAATCTGATTAATGGCGGAGCCTTGAATGGGCTCCGCCATTTTAGGTATAACTGAATTAAGATGTCTTGCCACTTGATTTTTTCAGTGGGGAGATACAATCTCTCACTGAAAACATTGAATGATGGGGCTTTGCCCCTTATTGAATAAAAATCCGGATTGTTTTTCTGTCATAAAAAAGGAGATACAGCATTTATGAGTTTACATGATACAATTGCCGCGGTAAGCACTCCGTACGGAAAGGGAGGCATCGCCGTTCTGCGAATTTCCGGAGACATGGCGGCAGATATCGCCGATAAGGTATTTAAGCCGTTATGCCGAAGGTCGCTGTCTGTGACAGAACACGGAAAATACGTATACGGAAAAATATATTTTCCTCCGGAAAATTCAGAGGAAACTTTGCGGCAGATTGATGACGGTATGGCGGTTTATTTCAGAGCCCCTCATTCATTTACCGGTGAGGACACGGTTGAGATATCATGTCACGGAGGGATACTTGTCACGCAAAAGGTTCTGTTTGCCCTTCAAAAGGCCGGAGCGAGAGCGGCGGGCCCGGGCGAATTCACAAAAAGAGCTTTCATCAACGGAAAGTTAAAGCTTTCTCAGGCGGAAGCGCTCGGCAATCTGCTTGACGCGGAAAACGACGAACAAATCGCGGTGGCGCGTGCGGGAATGAACGGTGTACTCACAGAAAAAACACAGCCGGTTTATGAATCATTGCGTGACGTGCTTGCAGCCGTTTTCGCTCACATAGATTATCCCGACGAAGACCTCGCCGACCTTACTAATGACGAAATGATTATGACATTGAATAACGCAATCTCGGAACTGAAAAAAATTGCGGATACTTACAGGACCGGAAAAGCCATAACGCAAGGAATAAGCACCGTCATATGCGGAAAAACCAACGCCGGCAAAAGCTCGGTGTATAATCGAATCGTCGGCAGAGACGCGGCCATAGTCACCGATATAGAGGGAACCACACGGGATATTCTGTGTGAAAAAGTGACCATGGGAAAGGTGATGCTGCGTTTGTCCGACACCGCGGGACTGCGGGACTCAGACGACCCGGTCGAAAAAATCGGAATCAACCGTGCTTACGACGCCATCTCGGACGCTGAGCTCGTCTTCGCGGTCTTTGACGGAAACGCCGAACCGGACAGACAGGATATAAATCTTGCCGCAAAAATAAAAGAATTGAATAAAGTATGCGTGGCGGTAATCAACAAAACCGACATAGGAATACGGGATTATTCTCGCGTTGCAAATGAGTTTGAGTACAGCGTACAGGTATCCGCCAAAACGGGAGAAGGATTTGACAAACTCTGTGAGCTTGTAAACAATATATATATAGACAAAAATTTAGATACCGGACATGACGCGCTGCTGATAAACGCAAGGCAGTATTTTGCGGTCTCTCAGGCAATCGAATTTGCGCAACAGGCGATTGAACATATAAATCAGAATATGCCTCTTGAAATATGCTGCGCGGATATTGAAAACGCCATGCAATCGCTTGGTGAAATAGACGGAAGAGCGGTTTCGGAGGATATTGTGCAAAAAATTTTTTCAAGCTTTTGTGTCGGGAAATAGCATACAACGTGAAGAAAACAAAAGAATATTATTTTATTTGTTGTATGCCGCAGTTTTGCTTCCGCAAAACTGTCCGGGTTCTATCACAACTTTATGCATACAACGTGAAGAAAACAAAAGAATATTATTCTATTTGTTGTATGCCGCAGTTTTGCTTCCGCAAAACTGTCCGGGTTCTGTCACAACTTTATGCATACAACGTGAAGAAATCAAAAGAATATTATTTTATTTGTTGTATGCCGTAGTTTTAGTTGTTGTATACTTATAAATTTATATCAGTAGGAGAGTTTATGAACATTCTTGCCGTCGGAGACATTGTTGGCGTAAGAGCCATAGAATATCTGAAAAAGGTATTGTGGAACCTGAGAAAAACATATAAAATAGATTACGTTGTGGCAAACGCGGAAAACGCGAGTGACATTTACGGACTGTCTCCGACAGACGCGCAGGCTGTGCTTGACTGCGGAGTTGACTTTATGACTATGGGAAATCATACTTTTGACAAACGTTCGCTGTACACTTACCTTGATGACAATCCGGACAAAATCATACGTCCGGTCAATTATCCCTCAGGTTCTCCCGGATACGGAAGTTCTGTGGTGCGTGTCAACGGGTTCAGACTTCTGTGCATAAATGTTCAGGGAACGGCATTTATGACTCCGCTGAACGACCCTTTTGAATCGGTCGAAGCGGTACTTGAAACAGAATACGGTAATTATGATTTTTCGCTTCTTGATATACACGCCGAGGCGACATCGGAAAAATACGCCATAGCCCGTTACTTTGACGGGAGAATTAATATAATATTCGGAACGCATACCCACGTTCAGACGGCGGATGAAAAGATACTCGAAAAAGGAAGCGCGTATATAACCGATATCGGAATGACGGGTCCGGTGAACGGAATACTCGGGACCGACAGCCGTGCGGTGATAACACGAATGAAAAATCGTATGCCGAGCAGATTTTCTGTGGCGGACGGAGAGATAGAAATGCGAGGGGTAATCTTTTCGCCGGATGAAAACGACGGTTTTAAAATCAAGTACATACGGAGGATACACGTCTGATACAGAGAATGACTGTAATCTGAAAAAATGAAATTCAATACAAAATGTTTTATATATACGGTAATTTCGGCGCTGCTGTTCGGAATCACCCCCGCTTTGGGAAAATTTACATATGAACTCGGAAGCAATTCCATAACGCTGACTTTTTACAGAAACATACTTGTCTTTCCGGTTCTGCTGATTGTAATGATTATAATGAAAATACCTTTCAGAATCAGCAGAAAAGAATTGGGAGCCATTATTTTGGTAGGCGCGGTATTCCGGGCGGGAACGACCCTTATGCACTATACCTCATTTAATTATATTGACGTCGGGCTTGCTACAACTTTGCATTTTCTGTTTCCGGTCTTCACCGCTCTTATTTCTTTTTTGATATTTAAAACGAAACTGGGGCTGATTAAGGGGATCGCCCTTGCGGTAGCCACAGCGGGGGTAATAATGTCGTCAAGCAGCCTTAATAACGGAGAATTGGCCGGAATATTTTTAGCTGTCACGTCAGGTCTGACTTACGCGATATATCTTATAGGGATGGAAAAAACCTGTCTTGCGAAAATGCATCCCATAAAAGTAGCGTGTTATATGGGACTTTCAAACGGATTGGTAATGATGCTTTTCAGTACCGTCATGTCAGCTTTCGGAAATACCATGTTTGAAATAAATTATATTCTTCCTCCCAAAGCTTTCTTTATTACTTTCATCGTAGCTATACTGACCTCATTTATCGCGGTAGCTTTGCTTCAGTTGGGAATCAGGGGGCTTGGGGCAACCACGGCTTCAATACTCTCTATGCTTGAACCCGCGAGCTGTGTAATTGTGGGGTGGATTTTTTTATCCGAAGAAATGACATGGACAAAAATTCTGTCATGTATACTGATTTTCTCGGCTGTGTTGCTGATTATTTGGTCTGATCAAAGAAAAAACAAAATATCCGGTATATAAAATTTTTGATAAATCCGGATAACATTCGGAGGTATTTATGGCGGAATTCAAATCCAGAGAACCGATAAACAAAGGCTGGTCAGGCGACAAAAAATATTGTGTCACCGATGATAACGGCATACGGTATCTGTTGCGTGTTTCCGATATTTCACAGTCTGAAACAAAACAAGCCGAATTCAACATGATGAAGCAAGTGGCGGCACTTGACGTGCCCATGTGTCTGCCTTTGGAGCTTGGTATCTGTGAGGAAGGCGTTTACTCTTTACAGAGTTGGATTGACGGTGTTGACGCGGAAGATTTTATCCCTGCCCTTTCCGGTACCGAGCAGTATAATTACGGTCTTGAAGCCGGTAAGATCCTGCGTAAAATTCACTCTATTCCGGCGCCAAAGACACAGGAAGACTGGGAAATCCGGTTTAACCGTAAAATTGACTATAAAATTAAAAAGTACGGTGAATGTCCTCTCAAATATAAAAACGGACAGGCCTTTATCGACTATATTGACGCTAACCGTCACTTGCTGAAAGGCAGACCGCAAAGTTATCAGCACGGAGACTATCACATCGGAAATATGATGGTCGGCACAGACAGACAGCTTTACATCATTGATTTCAACCGCAATGATTACGGCGACCCGTGGGAGGAATTTAACCGCATAGTTTGGTGCGCTCAAAAAGCGCCTGCCTTTGCTTCGGGAATGGTAAACGGATATTTTGAAAATGATGATGTGCCCTTGGATTTCTGGAAGCTCCTTGCGCTTTACATTTCGAGCAACACGCTTTCTTCTTTATACTGGGCAATTCCTTTCGGGCAGAGTGAAGTGGATACCATGGTGAAGCAAGCCGATGAAATAATGTCATGGTACGATAATATGCGAGGCGTTATACCGACTTGGTATCTCAAAAGTTACCGTTAAATCCTGCCGTGAATCGAACAGGTCTTCAGGGTGGCTGTAACAAAAAAACGCGTTTTGAATACTATGAAAGGAGTGCCGCAAAAAGGCGGACAAGTATATGAAGTTAGTTCAGGGCTTTATTATAACCCAAGTTGAGGACGGATATGTCGCGATAGTCGCGGGCGGTGAGTCTTTACGAAATGAAAACATGCGTAAATTCAACGGCATGATAAGAATGAATAAAACCGCGGCATATATCGCGGAGCTGATGAAAAATGAGACAAGCGAGGAAATACTTGTCCGAAATTTTGTTGAAAAATTCCGGACAGACGAGAACACCGCGCGGGAAAATATACAAACGGTTATAACCGCCTTGTCGGGCGCGGGACTTATTCAATGAAATCATCTCTGAAAAAAGAACTGCGTAAAAACCGTTATATTGTCCAACCTGTCGTCGGTGACAGCATGATGCCCATGCTTGACGAAAGAAGCGACGCCGTAAGACTGGTCAAATATCCGAAAAAACTTAAAGAAGGCGACATTCCGCTCTATCGGTCCGGAGGAAAATACGTTCTTCACAGGATAATACAAGTAAAGAAATTTTACTGCATAACCAAAGGCGATAACAGAAGCGTTACCGAAAAAGTACCCAAGAGAAAAATAATCGCCGTCGCGGACGGTTATTTTAAAAGCGGGCGGTTTATATCTTTCGGCGACCCGGAATATGTCGCATATTGCCGCAAAGTAATCTCCCCCGATTACTTTTATATCAGTCCTGAGCTTGTTTATACCGCAAAACTTTATATTGCGGCAGTCGGCGAAAGCTTTCCTCCCTATCCAGAACCGGATATTGATTGGGAAAAGATAACGGCAATCTGCAAAAGGCAGAAAATTTCCGCGTCCGTTTACTTCGCGGTCTCAAAAATCAGCGACAGTATACCTGTGGAGATATTTTCACAATTCCGCGCGGAATATGACAAAAATCTGAGAAAAGAAATATTGTTTGAGCAGGAAAGAAAAGCGATTTTTGAAGCCTTGGAAGCTGCGGGCGTTTTATACATGCCGTTAAAAGGAATCGTGATAAACACTTTATATCCTCACAGAGGTATGAGACAATTCGCCGACAACGATATACTATATCCTGAGGAAAGCCGAGCGCAGGTAAGCAAAATTTTTCAGTCGCGTGACTATAATTCAAAGTTATCGTCTGATGTGCATGACGTTTATTTAAAATCCCCGATTTATAATTTTGAAATGCACCGTACTCTCTTTGCCTCTGACAGCCCCTACGCGTCATTTTTCTCCGACATATGGCAAAGAGCGCACAGAAAATCCGGATCTTACGAATATATCATGAAAGACGAGGACTTTTACATATATTTTCTTGCGCACTTTGCAAAGCATTATTACGGCGGCGGGTGCGGTATCCGATTCTGCGGCGACCTGTACATATTAAAAAAATACTTGTTTGAAAAGCCCGGCTTTGACAAATCTTACGTGGAAAACGCAATCAAAAAACTGTCTCTGTGTGATTTTGAAAAAGAAATATGTGAGTTTACCCGACATATTTTTGACCTCGGCAATTTCAGCGATATAAAAACGCTTTCGGCGTTTATGACGACTTCTCCATACGGAGATATTGAGCAGCAGGTAATTAAAGAAATAAAATCCAAGGGCAAAGTAAAGTTTATTCTGAAAAAAGTTTTTTTGCCTTATGCCCGGATGAAAAAGACCTTCCCCGTGCTTTCGGTCCTGCCGCCTCTGCTGCCGTTTTTCTGGGCTTTCCGTCTGATTTCATGTATCGCTGATAAGAACAAAAGAAAGTCCGCATTTTTTCAGATGAAAATATGGAAAAATACAGAAATAAAAAAATCAAATAACCGTTCCGTGTAAATTAATATTTTTTGCAAGACCAAAGTTAAATCACGGGATCCATATATTAAACATCTTCAAAAATTAAATTTCATATGCTTGAAAAATTCACAATTTTTTACTATAATAATTATATAGTTAAGCTATCATGAGAGCAATGCAGCCTACCTGTAATCAGCGGCAGTTTGATTCAAGTAAAATTTTGCCCGTTTCTCTCTGAAATGTGGGAAGCTGTCCTGCCCGGGCAGCAGCCCGGAACAGGAGGTAGCATTGATGGAACATGTAAAATCGGTCTGTATCGCGGCATTAAATTGTCAAAGAAATGTGGAAAAGCTCTGCCGAAACGTCAGAAAAACCCCGCCATGATATTTGTAAAGCCGCAATCCGGCAAAATAAAACGCCGAGCCAAAACGCATTACAAACACAACCTTGATATCAGTTGTGTATTTTAAGAAAGGCAGGATACAGCCGCATGGAAAATATTGAATCCATCAGAAGCAAAATAAAGGTTTTATACGAAACCAACCCTCACGTACACCTCAGCATTTCTATCAAGCATCCCAAACTCCAGCTTAACGACGTGTCAGCGACAATAACCGGAATATACAACAATTTGTTCAGGGTCGAGCTTGACTCGTCAAATCCTCCAAAAGGTTATACTCTCCAATATACCGACGTTTATATCAAGACAATACGTATAGCCGAACTTGAAGCCCCGCAAAAAAATTAATCGGCTTTTAATAACGACAAACTGATTTTTATTATATTTTAAGCCCTCGCGTTGAATATCAAAAACCATGGAGGAAACAGCCATGCATTATCAAATTGACCGAAACCGGACGATATCTGAAAGAAAAATTTCCGAAAAGGCGTATTATGCCGAGGTACCTTACAGCGAAGAAAAATTATCTTTATTTCTTAAAGATAACGCTGTCGTCAACGGCAATCCCCTGCCCCCGGGGAAAACAGAAATACCTTTATATGTAGGTTTCAATAATATCACGGTAAATGACGAAAAGCTCACAATTCTGCGATGTGCTGACGAGGCTTTGCTGATGCGCGAGCATTTCCGTCCCCGTTTTCATTACACGGTTCCCATTTCCCTGCTCAATGACCCTAACGGTCTTTGTTACGACTCAGAAAATGACCTGTACCACATGTACTACCAATATCAGGGCAATTATGAAGAGGGCAAGGAATGTAAAAGCTGGGGGCACTGTGTAAGCCGTGACCTTCTGCATTGGAAACAGCTACCCAACGCTATATATCCCGACGCTTTGGGAGAAGCATATTCCGGCTCCTGTGTAATTGACGAAGAAAACACAAGCGGCTTATTTGACGACAGCACTCCGAAGGGCAGCCGCATAGCAGCGCTCTACACCGCTTTTGACGGAGTCGAGCGCCAATGTCTCGCGTTTTCAAAAGACGGAGGAACTACATTTGACAAATATCCGGGAAATCCCGTCATAGACAATTTTGATAACGGAAGGCAAAAATACACACTCGGATTCCGCGATCCCAAGGTAATCAGAGTAAAAACAAAGCACTACCCAAACGGCGTCTGGCTGATGGTGGTAGCGGGAGAACAGGCTCGGCTATTTTCTTCCGAAAATCTTATAGACTGGACATTAAACGATGAATTTTTCTACCCCGACGGCGAAAAAATCATTTCCGAATGTCCCGACTTTTTCCCAATGCAAACTCAGGACGGTGAGGAAAAATGGGTGTTTCTGGGCAACGACTTAAATGACGGAAACAGCCGGATCTTCTATGTCATAGGAAACCTCACCGAGGACGACGCGGGCAGACTGCACTTTGAAGCTCAGGCAGACGGCAAAAATTCAATGAATCTGAATCCGGAGGCATACGCCTCTCAGACCTTTTATAACGATAAAAAGGGCAGAAGAATAATGATTGCCTGGCTGCGCGACTGGGTGCTGTTCGACGGCACAACATGGAAGTTTGAGAATATAGGCAAGTATTCAAAGTATTGGCTGGGCACTTTTACGCTGCCTCAGGAGCTATTTCTCACAAAAGAAAACGGCGAATACAAGATGCTGGCGCGTCCGGTGGAAGAAGTCAATTCCCTGCGTAAAAGCAAAATATTCTCCTCCGTCAATTCTTTTATGTCATCGGTGATTATCAGAAAAACCAAGTTTTTGGATATGGAATTCTGCGCGAAGACCGAGAATTTCAAAAATCCGCTTCAGCTTCGCATTGTCGGAGAAAATAAAGAGAGCGATGAAGAAATTGACGAAGAAGTTGTCATCACATACGATGCCAAAACACGTATTTTCAGACTCGATAAAAGCAAAACGCCGGGCGCTTTTGTACCTGTATATTCTTATGTAACGGAAAGGTCGGATATATTTTCTTTCAGACTGCTTGTCGATACAAGCGTTCTGGAAATATACCTGAATGACGGCGAAAAGGTACTTAGCACTCAGTTTTATATACGAGGCAAACACCGGTTTGAGTTGAGATTTGACGGCATTTCGGAATATTTAAATGCCTATGAGCCGCTGACAGACCGCGCGGAATGTTATATAAACAGTAAAATATAGTTTACAAGGGACTACCAGGGTAGGTATCATACAGTAGGTGCGCCGTACGTCAGATTTTCCATGTGAAAGTCGGACTTGCAAAAAAATCCAAATCCACAGCGTGGGAGGAAATAATAGCGCTACCAATGGGAATATGGAGGAAAAACAAATGGGAATGATTGCAAATTATCAATCAACTACCGATATCGAATTGGAAAAAATTCAGTGCCTTGATGATGTAGAGGAATTGCAGGAAAAAGAGGACGTTGAAATTTGTGATATAGATAAAATGTGGGACGCACTTCATTTTTTACTTACTGGGAAATCTGCCGGCGAACCGATTGAAAATGATTTAATCAGCGAAGCGATTTTAGGACAGTTTGATGTTGTCGGAGAAGATGTAGAAGAATTTATATCCGGCACGAAATCCGATAGAGTGAAAGAAATAGCAAAAGCGCTACAGGAAATTGATTTTCAAACATATATTGATAAATTTGATATGAGCGCTTTTTCCAAAAATAATATTTACCCCGACATTTGGGAATATGAAGATGAAGCGGATGAAATTAAAGATGATTTAAGAACTTCATTTGAAAGTTTGAAAAAGTTTTATGAAAAAATGGCTGAACAAGAGAGTGCCGTTTTAGTGTCAATTTATTAACGATTCAATCTCACCTATCGCGGAAATAGGAAATCCCCTAAAACACGGTTTCCCGCCCATTTCAAATTTTATTAAAAAAACAGCATAAGTGCCGTAAAGGCGAATTTGATTACGGATGTTAACGCGACTGTAACGGTTTAATCCTAATTGACGCCATAAAAACATGCACCTCCAAAAGCGTCTGTCTTTTGGGGTGCATATCTTTTTTTATGTTTTTTAATTATAAAAGTTTTGTTTAAAGCAAGAAAAATTTTTAATTCCGTATACAACAAATTTATCTCTTTCTTTAACCCTGTCAATATCTCTTTTGCAGGTAAATACAGCCTTGCCCGAAAAAGAGATATGTCCCGCGTTAAAAATTTTTTCAATTACATTCTGATAAAATTGAATATCTTTAATATCCGTAACAGAATAGCTTACCTTAAGCCACCAAAAACCATTTCCGTGTAAATATCTCGGGCGCATGTTTATGTAATCATCAAATTCAGCCATTTCCTTATTTATCAAAATTGTTTTAGGACAGTGTAAAACTATATTTACTACAGCAATTATATTGACCAAAGCGACAGAAGATAAATATATAATAATGGATTGTTTATTTACACAAATAAAATATATACCTAAAATCAACAGCACCGAGTTAATAACAAGCAAAAATTTATACATTTTTGGAGAAAAAATATTAAAAAGTCGGTTAAGTCTGATCTTTTCATTACTCATATCGTTTTTTTCCTTATGACAAATTCACTTTTGTGTTACATGTATTGCGCAGAGGTTAAGCTTGTATAAGCGGATTTCACAGGCTCTCTGTGTAACCATGTCGGCTAAACAACGGATATCACAGCGTAGAGGTATATATTCGCAACATAAAATTAGAATATACGCTCCGGTTATTTACACTGTACTGAATCCGCAAAGCAAGCCGAATTGTTTAGTTTTTCAAATCGATTACCCAATTATTTTATCCGAGATGATTTTTCCGTCCGACATCTCGATTATCCTGTCGGTTTGATTCGCGATATGTAAATCATGGGTTACCATAATGACCGTTTGTCCGAGCTCTTGGTTTGACTTGCGCAAAAGTTCTATTATCTCACTTGAATTTTTACTGTCAAGGTTGCCGGTCGGTTCATCCGCCAAAAGCAAAGCGGGCGATGTAATCAATGCGCGGGCTATCGCGACACGCTGCTGTTGACCGCCGGACAGTTGATTGGGATAATAAAATTCCCTGTCGGAAATGTTGAGCATTTTAAGAATTTTTATCAATTCCCTCTCCTCACATACTCTGCCGTCAAGCTCGAGAGGCAACGAAATATTTGAGCGCACGTTAAGCATAGGCAGCAGATTAAAAAACTGATAAACAATAGCCACCTTACGTCTGCGAAAAGCCGACAAATCTTTGGCGGACAGCGAATATATATCCTGTCCGTCAACAATTACTTTCCCGTCGGTCGGCTTATCAACGCCGCCGATAAGGTGAAGCAGCGTTGACTTGCCCGACCCGCTTGTTCCTGTAATCGCCACAAACTGTCCCTTTTCAACCGCAAAAGATACTTTATCAAGGGCAATTGTCTCACTGTCGTATACTTTATACTTTTTTGTAAGATTTTCTGTTCTCATAATTTCCATACGTCTCACCCCTTGCGGCTCAATAATTCTTTTTCAGCTCATCCGTAATGTTAATTTTACGGACACTTGATGTCATGAACAGCGACAAAATCAAAGTTATAACAACAACTGTAACAAAGGCAAACGCCATTTCACTCCACGGATATGTAAAATAATAGCGGTCGTCCAAAAGCTTATATGCCGAGAATACCACAAAATCTATAACAAAAGAACCTACGACTATATACAAAAGCATATATATACCGTAATATACCGATTCAACGGCTGTCATGCGGTAAAGTTGACCTCTGTCCATGCCCATAGAGAGCAGCATGGCAAATTCGGGTTTTCGCTTGTTGAAATTCACATAAAACAGCGAGCAGGTACCAAAAAAAGCAAGAATAAATATTATAAAAGCAAACGCGTAAAACACAAAAAACGTAGCCGATATACTTTTGTCCTCGCTTACATCTCGATTGAATTGTGATGCATAAGCCTTTAACAGCGAAAACAGAATAAACATCAGCGCGCAGACCGACACGGAACGTGAAATCAACCGGAATTTTTTTCGGTTGTTGGTAAAATTCTGCGATGCCAATCTGCCTGCAATTCCGAAAATTTTCACCGCAATCTTATCAATTAAATTCTGTTTTAATGAAATGTTTATCGCGTCACTCGTTTTGGCAATTTCAACAGATGAATTCTTAAACAGTCTGAGCACAGGACTGAATGACGCCGCAAAAATCACGGCAAAACCCATTAAGACAAAGCCAACGCAATACAGAAACAAATTGTCGGCAAACGAATCGATATACCAAGGCAGGCTGTCGTATCCGAGAAGACCGCTGTTTGTATAAAACGCGCCTGTAAATGAGCTTATAAGGGGAAATGAAATCAAAATTCCCAAAGCGACACCGAGGGGTACGGCTATTATTGAAATAATCAGAGCGTCAAACGCCAGAAACTCTGCCTGATGCTTTATATCCGCTCCCAAGGTTGACAGCACAGACAATGTCTTTGCCTTTTGCCCTGAATTAATTGTAAGGATACCGCTGATAGATGAGATGCTTCCAAATACGCCGAGCGCGATAAGCAGGGTTACAACACATAGCACAAAAAAATATATGTCATCCCCTTGTCTGGTGTACTCAATAATCCCACGCAGCGTCTCATCTGTAAGCGAAGCGGTATTTATTCCGTTTTCCAAAACATATTCATGCACCGTGTAATTATCCCGGAAGTCAAGCAGAGCCAAACCGAATCTGCATGAAATAACCGCCATTGCAATAGATAAAGCTATTCCAATTATTACAAGAACCGTATTGCGTTTGTGTATTTTAAGCGAGCTGACGGATATTTTAAACACAATGCCCATAATAAATCCTCCATACCACGCTGATCAGCACATTAATAAAGTTTACACGGTATTGTTTGAAGGCATTATAAAATCATAGCTCCGGTTATTGCAAAACCGACAATAAACGGAGCCTGTTTTATTTGATTTTCAAACAAAGAAACTCTCGGCAAAACACAACATTCAGCAATATTGAAAATTTCATACCTAATTAAAAAAGTT
>CASEEB010000003.1 GCA_949286815.1 uncultured Eubacteriales bacterium
TATTGCCCGACCGGCGCCATAACGGTCAGAAACGATACGCAGAAGGTCTGGGACGCTCTCGCGGATAAAGACACGTATGTGACGGTACAGATAGCTCCCGCGGTCCGTGTTGCCGTAAGTAAGGAATTCGGTCTTGAAGACGGAGAAAATGTGATTGGCAAGATATGCACGGCTCTGAGGTATATGGGAGCCGATGAGGTTTATGATACAACAGTCGGCGCGGATATGACCGTATTTGAAGAGACCGAGGAATTTGTAAGAAAACTTGAAAACGGGGATAAGCTTCCGATGTTCACGTCCTGCTGTCCCGGATGGATCAGGTTCGCGGAAAAGAATTATCCCGAATTGCTTCCTCAGGTATCGACATGCCGCTCTCCGATGCAGATGCTTGCGTCGGCGTTGAGCAAAAAACTCGACAAAAAGTGTGCGTCCGAGGGAAAAAAGCATTATCATATAGCCGTCATGCCCTGTACCGCGAAAAAGTTTGAGGCGAAAAGAGAAGAGTTTGCGGGTATGGTAGACGCGGTTATTACCACTGTCGAGCTTATAAAGATGATTAAGCAGAGCGGTCTTATGTTCGATAAGATAAAGCCTTCCGATCCCGATTCCGTGTACGGACCGTCTTCGGGCGCCGGAGTTATTTTCGGAGTTACGGGAGGAGTGACCGAGGCGGTTATCAGAAAGGCGGTAAACGACAGCAGCGACAGTGTGCTTGAGGAAATATCGTACACCGGAGTAAGAGGTCTTGAGGGCGTCAAGGAAGCCTGTGTTAAATTGTCAGAAAGAGAAATAAAGATAGCTGTTGTCAGCGGACTTGCAAATACATCGGCATTGTTGGAATCTATAAAGGAGGGCAAGCATTACGACCTTGTTGAAGTGATGGCTTGTCCCGGAGGATGTATTTGCGGAGGAGGGCAGCCCCACGCTGAAGACAACATTACCAAAAACAACAGGGCAAAAGGGCTTTACAGCTCTGACGAACACAGTGTGATACGCACTTCCCAGCAGAATAAGCAGGTAGAAGAGCTTCTTTCCTCATTCGGAGGCGAAAAACATCATCTTCTGCATGTAAATTATGTAAAATAATATCTTGACAATCGGCAAATATTATTATATAATATTAATGGAGTGTTGTGCTAATTGTAAAAGTTATTACGGAGGTGTAAAAATGGCATCGGTTAACATTCGTCTTAAAGAAATCAATGATGTGTACAAGCTTGTCAATGTTCTTGTAGGATTTGACGGAGACGTTGATCTTGAATCAGGACGCTATAAGGTGGACGGAAAGTCTATTTTGGGTATTTTCAGCTTGGATCTTCGCAATCCCATTAAACTTACTTACAGTGACGATGAAAGAGCGTCTGAGCTTATTGAACAGCTCAAGCCCTTTATTGTTGAGGATTAATTTCATAGGACATTAAAAAGAACCGGGGAAATATTACGGATTTCCCCGGATTTTCATAGCTGAAATAATTTTCTATGTATGCAAGATTGTATAATAATTTTTACTTGAACCGGAAATTTGCCCGACTGATTACAGCGGGAACGCAACGGGAATCTGTAACAAATTTAACTTTAATGTGTCTGAGCCAAGTCCAAAAATATTTCCGTTCTGCCGTCAACATATATTTATAATAATCACCCGCCGTCTTTAATAGACAGCGGGTGAATTTTTGTTATTATGAAACAACGGAGTGAGCAAAAAATTCAATTTTACTCAGTATCATTTTTTATTATAGTTTTACTATACGATAATTAAAGTGAACCGTCACCGTTGTTACCGTTGTCATCCTTTGAATCATCGTCCTGATTTGAGTCGGCTTCATTCGGGGCATTTTGACTGTCTGTCTGTGATTGTCCGGATAATTCATTTCCCGCGGACGCGGACATCTGAGCTTC
>CASEEB010000004.1 GCA_949286815.1 uncultured Eubacteriales bacterium
GGCAGCTTTGACGAGGAATTCAACGAATTGTATGAAAGCATTTACGCCAAAGGACTGTACGAGGATCTATGGTTTTATTGGAACGGCAAGCCGCTTGTGATGCTGACGGGGGATGTCAATATGACAAACGAGCAAAAAGAGTTCTTTACCGTGCGGTATTCATGGGCGGTAGGAGCCACAAACTGGTACCAGGAGCGTAAGGGCGCGGCGTGCTGGCCGTGGTCGGATGACTATCCGCAGGCACTCGGGTTGGCGGAGGACGGAAAAACCGTGGAGCAAATGGTGGTTATGTGCGGTTCGGGCGCGATGACGGGACGCAGCACCGCGCCGAGACAGCACATTCAGTATGAGGGAGATTGGAACTTCGGATATGCGCTTATGAATACCACAACGCCGCTCGGACTGATGTTTTCAAGTCATTTTGAGCGCGCGCTCAAAGTAGATCCGCCGCTTTTGATGATAACCGGCTGGAACGAATGGATTGCCGGGCGTTGGTCGGGCGCGGGTGCCGGAGCGGGAGGCGTCGGTATGACCGTTGCCGGGGAGTATGTTGTCTCTTCTGACCCCGAAGATAAGGAATCTTCTTACTTTATTGATCAATTCAATCCCGAATACTCGCGTGATATTGAGCCTATGAAGGGCGGCTTCGGCGACAATTATTATTATCAGATGGCAGAGAATATCCGTTTATATAAGGGCAGCCGGGAAATCGAGTCCGCGTTCGGACAATGGGCAATTGATATAAACGGCTCGGTAGGTCAGTGGTATGCCGTAGGACCGGAATACCGGGACTATGAGGGAGATACGACAGACCGACTTTCACCGGGACATGTGGGCGGCAACGAATACGGAAGGTATGTTAATTTCAGCGGACGAAATGACATTGTGCTTGCCAAAGTCTCAACCGACAGCAACTATCTGTATTTCTATGTCGAGTGCGCGGAGGATATTACCGACCCTGAGGGGACGAACTGGATGAACCTTTTCATAAACACGGACTGCGACGATAACACCGGATGGTACGGCTACGATTATCTTATCAACCGTTCGCAGGACGGAAATACGGTTTCCGTGGACAGATTCGTCGGCAAAGACACCTGGCAGCTTGAGTCGGCGGGAAAGGCCGAGTATGTAAGGAACGGAAAGATATTGCAGATAAAGCTTGAAAAATCCCTGATAGGTTTTGAGGATACCATGGAGTTCAAATGGGCGGACAATTCCATACCCACAAAGGACATAATGGAATTTCTTGACCAGGGAGACGCCGCTCCGAACGGAAGGTATAATTACAGATTTACCTTGAAGGAAACCGAAAGTAAAATTCCCGATGTGCTGAGCGAGGATATGGTGGTACTTAAATCGCGCTCTTACAACGCTTTTGTAAACGGTAAATCTGTGCGTATAGTGGAAGATAACACAAACGGTGTTCTGTTGGCTTCCGATCACGATATCTGGCTTCCGGTTTCGTTTCTTGAAGATTATCTGAATATATCGTGCGACGGCGCGGACAAAACCAATCATTACGGAATGGAGTATGTAAAGGCAAATTCGCTTATTGAGAATTCCGGAAAGAAAATAACCGTATGCTCCGACGGGCTTGTGGTAATCGCGGACAGTATAATTGAAGATGAAAATGTGCTGAGAACACTTTATAATTCTTTGATGTAACATAATTTTAAAAAGAAATAATAAATAAGAAACGCCTGTCTTTTGATTGTACCAAGAGACAGGCGTTTTGATTCGTAATAATTGAAAATAAATATTCGGTTTTACAAAAGGTCAAATTTATGATTCGGACGGATTTTTGTCATCGTCATCTATTATACATCCGAGGGGCGAGCCGCAGGCGGGACAAACAAGGGATTCCGCGTTTACCGACTCGTCAAAGCAAACCGTTTCTCCGCAGGACGGGCAAACGATTTCATAATAGTCTTCACCGTCGTCGCAGTCCGCAAAACAACTGTCGCAATTTCCGTCGCATTCGTCCTCATCGTCATCATCATTGTCAAACAGGATTTCCTCAATGTCTCCGAGGTCTTCGTCTATTTCCTCGATATAGCTGCCAAGGTCGTCCATGTCCTCCTGCATTTCGGATATCTGTTCTGCCATGTCCGAGCACAATGCCAGAAGCTCTTTTATAAGCCTTGCCTCCGCAGAGGTCTCGTCAAGAGCCAATCCTTCCGCAAGTCCTTTGATGTACGCCGCTTTTTCGGTGAGTTCCATTGTATTTACCTTTCCTTTCCGCATAAGGTGTTTTTTATCAAAGCCGAGATATCAGAAGACTGAATACAAGGCGGATAAAAATACCGTTAAACCTGTAATTTTAAAATATACGGAAAACCCGCCGGACGCGAATTTTCCGCACTTTTGTTGTTATTAAGCGCGGGAGAGATATTCTCCTGTGCGCGTGTCTATCTTCAGCACGTCTCCGACATTGATGAACAGCGGAACTTTGATAACCGCTCCGGTCTCAAGTGTCGCGGGCTTAAGTGTGTTTGTAGCTGTGTTTCCCGCGAATCCGGGGTCTGTTTCGGTGACCGCAAGCTCGACAAAGATAGGGGGCTCTACTCCGAATACATTGCCCTTGTAGGAAATGATCTTGCACATCATTTCTTCCTTTACGAATTTAAACGCGTCGCCAAGCTTGTCCCGGTTGAGAGGAAGCATGTCGAATGTTTCCATATCCATAAAATAGTAAAGGTCGCCGTCATTGTATGAATATTGCATGTCTTTTCTTTCAATATAAGCGTTTTCAAATTTATCCGTAGGGCTGAATGTCTTTTCCACAACGGCTCCGGAAATTACGTTTTTAAGCTTTGTGCGTACAAATGCCGCTCCCTTGCCGGGCTTTACATGCTGGAATTCGATAACCTGATACACGTTACCATCCATTTCAAAAGTTACACCGTTCTTGAAATCGCCGGCTACTACCATACAGAAAATACCTCCAAAAAATCGAATCGCCGTACCCATTTTACAATGAGACGAATTATATATTGATTACATAAATTACATTTTATTATATACTATTTGAGGACACAATTCAATAAATATTAAAATCCAAAGTGTAAACTTTTTGTTATGATATTAATGACGATTTGTTATCTGTCCGATACATTGAATTTCATAAGCACATTGGAGTCAAAATCCTTGATCTTAAATTCGCCGGAATCGTAAATCATATACGTTTTGGGGTTGTTTTCCTTAGGCAAGGATACCGAACCGGGGTTTACGCAGACTGTTTTTCCTCTTACTTCTTTTTTGAAAATGTGGGTATGACCGTATAAAAATACGGTGTTGCCGGTCAGAGGAGGGAGCGTGTCGGGATTGTATATGTGCCCGTGTGACATAAACAGATTCAGATTGCAGTCGCCGTCGTACACCTGAGAGTATACCGAAAGAATCGGAAATTCAAGCACCATGGCGTCCACCTCGGTGTCGCAGTTTCCTCTTACGCAAATAAGTGAATCCTTGTTGGAATTGAGCAACGTAATTACTTGCTTGGGATTGTAGTTTTCCGGTAGGGGATTGCGCGGTCCGTGGTAGAGAATGTCTCCCAGAATGAGAATTTTATCGACATTTTCTTTTTCGGCGGAGGACAGCATTGCCTCGCAGCATTTGCTGTCCCCGTGTATGTCGGATGCTATCAATAGCCTCATCTTATCTGTCCTTCCCCGGTAATGAGATATTTTTGAGTGGTGAGAGCATCGAGTCCCATAGGGCCTCTCGCGTGAAGCTTTTGGGTAGAGATACCTATTTCGGCTCCGAAGCCGAATTCTCCACCGTCGGTAAATCTTGTTGACGCATTTACGTATACCGCCGCGGAATCGACCATGCTGCGGAACTTCTGCGCGTCTTTCGCGGAATTGGTAATGATTGCCTCACTGTGCCCCGTGCTGTATTTGTTGATATGCTCAATAGCCTCGTCGGTGGAATCTACTGTTTTTACCGCGAGAATCATGTCGTCGTACTCGGTCTTATAGTCCTCCTCGGTCGCCTGTTTTATACCGGGGAGTATAGCAAGAGTTCTTTCGCAGCCCCTCAGCTCAAGACCGTATTTTGACTCGGTCGCGGCTTTGAAATTCTTTAAAAATTTATCGGCGACGTCCGAATGAACAAGCAGAGTTTCTATGGCGTTGCAGACCGCGGGACGCGAACATTTTGCGTTTATGGCGACGGACAGCGCCATTTCAAGGTCGGCGGAACTGTCTACGTATAGGTGACAGTTTCCCGCTCCGGTCTCGATTGTGGGTACCTTGGAGTTTTGTACCACAGCTTCGATGAGCCGTTTGCTTCCTCTGGGAATCAGTACATCAATGTAGTCTTTCATGGACATGAGCGCGTTTGCGCTTTCATGACCCTGCCCGGGTTCAATAAATCCTAAGACATCCGGCGATATATTACATTCGGATAAGGCTTCTTTCATTGCGCGTACCAGGGCAAGGTTGGTGAATATCGCCTCTTTTCCTCCCCTGAGCACTACGGCGTTTCCGGTTTTTATGCAGAGCGCCGCCGCGTCCACCGTTACGTTGGGACGGGCTTCGTATATCATAGCCACAACGCCGAGCGGTACTTTTTCGCAGCATATCTCAAGACCGCAGGAAGTCGTGGTCACACTTCCCGAGCCGATAGGGTCGGGAAGCTTTATAAGCGAAACTAACGAGTCGCAGATTCCGTCAATTCTTTCCTTATTGAGCATAAGACGGTCAAGCATCGGTGCGGGAATGCCGTTTTCCTTGGCGTTGATAAGGTCTTTTTTGTTTTCCGAAATTATTTCGTCGCATTTGATTTTAAGCTTTTCGGATATTTTTTCAAGTACTTGATTTTTGCTTTTCGTGTTTAAAATGGCAAGGTTTTTTGACGCCGCTTTTGCCGCGCGGCATATAGCTTCTGTTTTTTCGTAGGTCGTCATTTTACATTAACCTTTCGTATTTTTATAAACTGATTTTTTCGGTGAAAACTATCTTCATTCAATACCGCGATTCAATACTGTGCGTTCCTGATTTGTAAATCCATAGCCGGATATTTTTAAAAAGCGGGCAAACAGAAAATCCATTGTCGGGTAAATTGCGCGGTTTTTCTGAAAAGAAATGAAAATGATAATTAAAGCATTGATGTTAATTCCGAGGATTGCCAAGTACGCTTTCTCTTGTTATTGCGCGGATTTTATTTTTCAATTATCCTCTTTTATCAACACCTTCTCAATTTGCGAAACATAAAATCTGTGAAAATCATTCTTTGCGTAGTTGGACAGGGGAGAGATATCGGTGAAGGCGTCTTTTTTCAGATCGTCGGCGTAAAGCTTTTTGCATACGATAACTATTTCCGACTGCTCAATGCAGGGTACGTTGTCGTATAGGAAGACCGTAAGCCCGGCATTTTTCAGTTTATCCTCATTTTTTCCGGAATGCGAGCCGCAGTAATTCAAAGCCGACCTGTATTTTTCTCCCGGAAAACACAGGGAATATCTGTCGTTTTCTTCAATAAGCCCGAAAGTATATCTTTGAGGTCGGATAAATACGGTGCAGACAGGTTTGCCCCAGAGTATTCCGGCGCATCCCCAGCTGGCGGTCATGGCGTTGGCGCCGCTTTGGCTGTTTTTGTCAGGGAGAGTTATCAGCATCCAGTTTTTGCCTATAAGCTCAAAAAGGTTTTTGTCAAGCGCTTCGGGCAGAATTTCTTTGAATTTTTCCATAGTTGCTCCTTAATAATTATCTTTATATTTCTGTATTTTATTATATGACCGGTTTTCCACTGATGGTTCAAAACTTAAAATGCGGTAATTTAACAGATTTGAAAATTTTTATTCGTGCATTATTCGGTTTTCACAAATAATACCCGGACAGTTTTGCAGGACGCGAAACTGCGGTATACAGCAAGTTAAATGTAATAGTTATGAGTTCTTTATGCGTGTGTCGCGGATGAACCCGGACAGTTTTGCGGGACGCAAAACTGCGGTATACAGCCAGTATGACTATATTAAATAGATTTCTTCACGCTGTATACATTAAATCGAAAACAGAACCTGGACAGTTTTGCGGGACGCAAAACTGCGGTATACAGCCAGTATGACTATATTAAATAGATTTCTTCACGCTGTATACATTATATCATACAGTCAGAATTATTTCAATATTTCTTTATTACAAATTTGAAATTTTTGACAAAGCAACTTCATTACCTTTCGGGCGTCTCAAATAAAACCTATTACAAAAAGAATGTCGCAAGCTAAAGTAAGGCTTGCGGCATTCTGTAAAATTATTTATTAAGTATTAAAGGCTTTTTATTCTTTATTTTGCGTTTTTGTTTTTAACCCCGGATACAATGTTGTAATAAGCATTTGAAGTCAGCTTGTATACAACGGTATAAAACAGTGCGAACAGCAAAAAACAGATAATCGTTGTGACTGCGAAAAGGTTGGTGTTGTTGAGGTTGAAGAGAAACAGCAGCTTGCAAATAATCGGGAACGCAAACAGCAGGTGAAGTCCCGCGAACAGAAGCGGCATAAAGAACACAGTCAGCAGCTGAGAATTGATGCTTTTGCGTATCTCTTTTTTAGTCATGCCGACTTTTTGCATGATTTCAAACCGGGTTCTGTCTTCATAACCCTCGGATATCTGTTTGTAGTAAATTATAAGGACCGCGGCAAAAATAAATTCCAGACTCAAAGTAATTCCCAAAAACAGCAGAGAGCCGAACAGGTCGAAGAAGTTTTCACGGTTTGCCTCACGGCTTTCTATGCTGTGCCCGAAAGACGAGCCTTCGCTGTTTATTTCTATCTCTCTGACAGTTTCGTTCAGGTCGGATGACAGGGAGATCTGACTGTCGCCGTCAAGCCCGCTGTCAAAGCTGTATATCCAATATAGTTGCAGAGGACTGTTATTTTCCTCCTCAATCAGCTTGGCGAGCATATCCGCGGTATTCTGAAAATCCGGTACAATGATTGCGAGCGTAGGGATTATATCGGCGGACATATTTCCGTTGGAAAAAAACTTATCTACCGAGCCTTTTACCGTGTAAGTGTCTCCGGAAACAAAAGACAGAGTTTCTTCATTGTATTCAGTCCTGTAGGAATAGATGAGCGCTTCATTTTCCCCGAGGACATAATCGGTTCCGAAGTTTTTGTTGTAGTCCTCCACGGACACGACGTATATGTTGACAACTCCCGAATATGCGTCCAGACTGAAATTGTTTATTTTGGTTTCGTCAGTTTCGACCGTATTTCCTATAAGCAATCCGGTAATCGCGGTATATCTGTAGTCGTACAGGTTTTCACGACCGGCACCGTATTCATCGCATATTTTCCCGACAGTTTCCCGGAGTCCGGAGATTCTTTCCTCGGACATTTCATTTGCGTATAAAAAGCTGAAAGACATGTTTATTTCTTTCGGATATCTTGTGTTGACTGCGTCCTCGTTTCCGAAATACAGCGTTGTGGTCGAGGAAATCATCACAAGCACCATTGTTATCAGGATGCAGATAGATGCAAGCCCAGCTCCGTTGCGCTTCATTCGGTATGTCATGGAGGATACGGATACAAAGTGGTTGGGCTTGTAATAATACCGCCTGTTTTTCTGCAGTATACGGCAGAAAAGCACCGAGCCCGAAATAAATATCATGTATGAGCCTAAGATAACCAATATTACGGCAACAAAAAACCATATCAGAGCGGAGACGGGATCCGCGACATTTACCGCGATATAATAAGCGAGAGCGAGTATAATTACTCCTAAAATACCGAAAAACCAGTTGGCCTTGGGAGGCTTTTCACCGGTGTTCTCACTGCGGAGCAGGTCTATGGCGTTTGATATTTTGACCTGACATATAGAATTTATGAACAGTAAAAGAAAGATTACTCCGAAGACGGCCGCGGTGGTAAGCACAGCGGAGAAAGATATGCTCAGCGAATAGTTTATGTCTCCGTGCACTATGTTGACAAGTCCGAGTTCGGCAAGCTTTGAAAGCGAGATTCCGGCGAAAAGTCCTATGGCGAGGGAAATCAGCGCCGTAATTAAGGTTTCACTGAAAATAATACGGCATATGTCGTATTTGCCCATACCCAGAATGTTCAAAAGTCCGAACTCCTTTTTTCTTCTGCGTATCAGAAAGGAGTTAGTGTAAAACAAAAACAATGCGGCGAATACGGCGATTACCCAGCTTCCGAACTGAAGCGTAGTGTAAATCGTACCAGACCCGGGCATGTATGAAACGGTGTTGCTGTGCTGCAGGGAGGTGATGATGTAATGCATCATTATCATTACGGTGCACGTCAGGATGTATGGAAAATACAGCTGTTTGTTTTTTCTTACACTGTCAAGCGCCAGCTTTGAGTAAAAGAATTTCTTCATTTTCTGTCACCGCCTGTCGCGAGCAAAGTCAACGTGTCGGATATTTTCTGATATATTGCGTCGTTTGTATCGTCCCCACGGTAAATCTGATGGAATACCTCGCCGTCGCGTATGAACAACACACGCCCGGCGTGACTCGCCGCCTTTACCGAATGTGTTACCATGAGGATGGTCTGACCGGTTCTGTTTATTTCTCCGAAGAGATTCAGAAGCTCGTCGGTTGCCTTGGAATCAAGCGCTCCCGTGGGCTCGTCGGCGAGGATAAGCTTGGGGCGGGTAATAAGTGCCCGCGCGACCGCGGCTCTTTGC
>CASEEB010000005.1 GCA_949286815.1 uncultured Eubacteriales bacterium
CGACGGCGAAGGGTCAACAACAGTGAAAACCACAGAAAAACAAACAGAAAAAAATACCGAAAGCCTTTCCGAAATGATATCCGATGCATTAGATCATTCTACTAAGGAGACAGACGGCAACGCCAATACCGAAAGCAACACGGAAAGTTCTAACGGAACCGAAGGCGCCACAACAGAAAATTCGTCGGAGTCGGGATCGGCAGACAACAGAGGCAAAAATTATTTTGTAATACCTTATAACGGAAAATAAAAATAATTCAGACCGCAAGCACGTAAAAGGAGCCGCAACAGCGCGGCCCCTTGAGTGTCAGAGGTACATATTTTATTTTGCGGCTTCACTTCGTTTGTGTCGGGAATGTTGTAGCCAATGCAGTCCACAAATCTGTCTTGTTCGTCGATGGCAACCAAAACATATCGCCGGTGTCCGGATATTAGAAGTATGCCTCCGGATTTACCATAAGTTCTAAATAGCGGTCATCGTCTGAATCCACAAAATCTCCTACTATTTCGTTAGCATCGACACAACCCATTTTAAGATAAAAGGCAATTGTCTCTGCGGATGGGACAGCCGATATAAAAATCTTTTCTGCACCGAGTTTTGTTGCGTGCTCACGAGCTTCTTGCAGAAGCGATTTACCTATTCCGTTTCGTTTCCAATTATCATCAACGAATAGCATGGTCAAATTAGCATACTTTGCTGATTTTCCGGAAACTGTGCCATCGACACAGCAAAATCCTATCAAACGCTCATTGCAAAAAGCTCCGACTGTAATACCGCCACGCTCTATTTGCCGGCACATATACTCGGCAATCCATATTCGTTTCTCGGCACTCCACTCACGCAGGATAGAAGCATCTGTAAGCTCCCAAATATCATTTCGCCTCACCCATTTTTGGGTGATCTTTTGGCTGTGAGCAAATCCAATAAGAAGATTCGGAACAATATCTGTAATATTAAGTTTCTTTATTTCAAATTTATTTGTTTGATTCATATGCATCCCATTCTTATTCCAGATGATAATCCTTGAGCTACTGATAAGTGCTTTTTTCTGCGCATCTGTGAAATTTGACTCATCCGTACTCAGTTAATTCCGGCATTGACAATACAAACACCGGTGTTACCAAACAAATTGGCTTGCAAAAATTCTTTTGCCTTTTCTAATTGCGATTATTCTTCGCAATATGCAAACGCATATTTTTCCTTGCAAATAGTTTGACAAGTGCTTCCATAAAAAATATCCCAATAGCAATGCCTTCTATTAATATATTCAAAGCAGTTCAATCCTCTGCCCCTGCCTTAAAATTGTAAATAGGGCGAATAATCTTCAATACCTCAGCCGTGGGGGTGATATTGTCCAGAATATCCCGCATTCCCTTATAAGCCATCGGACATTCATCCAATGTCGTCTTATTTGCCGATGTAGTATAAATACCCTCCATCTGCTTTTTGAACTCCGACACCGTAAAAGACTTCTTCGCGTCGGCTCGGCTCAAAAGGCGCCCCGCTCCGTGCGGAGCGGAAAAATTCCAGTCCTCGTTGCCCTTTCCTTCGCAGATCAGACTGCCGTCTCGCATATTGATGGGAATAAGTATTCTTTCCCCTTTCCGCGCGGAAACAGCGCCTTTGCGTAAAATCATATTGTCCGTATCTATGTAGTTGTGTATGGTCGTAAACTGTTCTTCGACATGGAATTTCATTCCTTTGACGATTTCATCTATCATAGCCTGTCGGTTGAGCTCCGCATACTTCTGAACGATTTTCATGTCGTGGATATACCTGTCAAACAGATCTCCGGTAACATACGCCATATCTTTCGGAATACTTATCTGTTTTATGTTTTTCAGACGTTTGACTTCTTTCCGAATATCATTTTGCCGTCCTGCCTTTTTCATTTCGGCAATCATCTGCTGCACGGACGCATCGTCAGAGTGATTTAATACTCTGTATCCCTCTTCCTGATAATATTTTGCGACTTCCAAACCCAAACGCCTGCTCCCCGAATGAACGACGATATAAATATTTCCTTCGTCGTCTCTGTCCGCCTCAATAAAGTGATTTCCGCCTCCCAGTGTGCCGATACTTTTTTCCGCACGGGGTACGTCAATGTGCTTAATGCAACACAATTCATCCAGATCCACCTCGTCCAGATACCGATGCGGCTTACTGCGGATCTCAAATCCGGACGGAATCTTTTCATAAATCAATTTATCCAGCTTTTGCGGTTCGATATGTGATTCCTTTATTCGGATAATTTCCATACCGCAACCTATGTCCACGCCGACCAAATTGGGAACAACTTTGTCGGTGACAGTCATCGTCGTTCCGACGGTACACCCCATACCCGCGTGAATATCGGGCATCAATCGGATTCGACTTCCTGCCGCAAATTCCTGATTGCAAAGTTCTATCACTTGTGAGACCGAAGCATTATCGACGACGTCCGTAAAAATTTTTGCTTCGTTATATTTTCCTTTTACTTCTATCATATTTTCTTTCACTTTTTATATAATTTTTTGCATCTCATGTCATCTCATATAATAATTTAACGCCGTCTTTTACACTTTCGAGATGTGTTAAAAGTGTAGACAGCTCAATTTGTCGCACATGACGGTATCCGGTCCAGGACTGCTTGCAGCAGCTCAGGCTCGTTCTGCCACTTAAATATGACATAAATCCGCTTTAATATGATTCTGTCATTTTTGAAATGATGTCATTTATATTCAGCTGTGTGAAGTCGATTTCGTTTATTTTTTCTATCATTGCAGGAACTCCTACAAAACCACATTGTATATTTGTTTTACAGTATGATTCTATATCTTTATCTTCCATTACAACTCCGCACATTGCGCGTATGATACAATCTTCCATCGCGTTAATTCTACTATTTAAAGAATCATCATACATATAGCCGAATTTTATCATTGTGTCCTTATTGAGAAAATCGTCAATATTTATTCGTTTTATCAGCTTTCGTAATAATCCCATTTTACCGTTTAACAAAATGTGAAAGTATTCATGAGCTACTGCTGTTTGCGAAAACGAGGTTGAAATAATATACAATGTGTTGTCTTTGAATACAAAATCTGCAAGATATTTTGATTGCAGCAGATTCGGCGCAAATACAAACTGTACATTACAGTCGTTAAATTTTTTGATTTTGTTTTGAAAGCCGCAAAGCTGGCTGTCTATGTCCGAAAACCTGTTATTTACGAGCTCTTTATACATTGCAAACAATAAATCAAAGTCGGAATGGTTCTCAATAAATTCAAGAGGTTCTTTTAAACTTTTAATCCATTTGATAAATTCCTCATCATTTGCACTCGGAGAATTGCAAAATCTCAGAAAGTCGATATATTCTATAATATCATTTTCAAGAAAAAAACATGCCGCAGATAAATCAGATCCCCTTGGGTAATACGGATTTATGTCTATCGTATTTGTTTTGGCGAATGAAAAATAATCCGATATTTCAGAATCAAATTCAATTTTTTGTATTCTGTTATATAATGCTCTTATATCACTATCCGATAAGTCTGTCAACGAATAGCCGCTTGATATTAAACCGCAATACGCTGCAAAGAGATGCTTATTTATTGTCAAACTCATTTGCTTGTCTCTCCTTTCTTTGTCGGTCTGTCGTGATGTATGTAGCGCTCGTTCGTCTTGATATTAACTGTCAATGAAATACACTTTTGCTTCGGGTGAGCAGGAACTATCGTAAATATTTGCCCCGGACACAAAATGCAGGATATCCTGCGGCATTTCATTTGGCATTTGATACAACAATGTTTTTTTCATTCATCTTCTCCTATTTGTGGGAAAGCATCACTACCGTTTCCACATGCCCCGTACGGGGAAAGAGGTCTACAGGATAAACCTCGCTCAATGAATACCCTTTTTGCGCAAAGTAGGCGCAGTCCCGTGCCAGTGTGTCGGGATTGCAGGACACGTAAACCGCTTTTTTCACGGAAAAATCCGCGATACAGTCGATAAGCTCTTTTGTGCTTCCCTTTCTGGGCGGGTCCAATATAACCACATCGGGGACCTGACCGAGCTTTGATACAACCTCTGAAAAGAGCTTGGAGCTGTCGCCCGCGTCTCCCAGAAAAAACGACGCGTTTTCGATATTGTTGATCGCGGCATTAACCCTCGCGCATTCTACCGCTTCCGGCACGATTTCAACTCCTGCCACGGCTTTCACATATTTCGCCATTGAAAGTCCTATACTGCCTATTCCGCAGTACAGGTCGGCAACCGCGGTGTTTTTATCCGCGTCCGCCAACCGTAATGCAAGCTTATAAAGATATTCCGCCATATTCCTGTTTACCTGATAAAAAGAGTTAGCGGATATTCTCAGCCCGACTCCGCACAAAATATCATTTATGTACGGCGCTCCGCCTACGCAGTATGTACGGTCGCCCATTATCACGTTTGTGTTTTTCGGATTGACGTTTATCATTACGGATTTCACCGCCTCAAAACTTTCCGTCAGCTCATCCGCAAAGATATCCTCATACGGAAAAGAATCTGAATTTACCACAAGGCATACCATAATCTCTCCCGTCTGTCTGCCTATTCGCAGGTATATGTGTCTCAGTATCCCCTTGCCGCTTTCCTCATCATACGCCGAAATACAGTGTTTTTCCGCGAAGTTTAAAATAAACCGGACTATTTCCGCAAATACGGGCGGCTGAAGCTTACATTCCTCACACGGAATCAGCCTGTGTGATCCCGAAGCGAAAAACCCCGCTTTTATCCCCTCTTTTGTTTGTCTCACGGGATATTGCGCTTTGTTTCTGTAACCGGCAATATTATAATCGGAAGCCGTATCTTTTACGGTAACTTCAAGTCCCGCTTTCCTGAAAGCGTTCTTTACATAATCCCTCTTTACCTCAAGTTCATACTCGTACTTTACATTTCTGTAACAGCATCCGCCGCACGACTGCGGCGCTTCGCAGATCTCAGCCTCAGGGGATTTAGTGTCAATTCTGTGTTTCGACGCCGTTATCAGTCGTTCAAGTCTTGCGACCATATACCGAGAGGTAATTTTAATTATCTTGGCCTCGACCTTATCTCCTGTCACGGCGCCCGTGACAAAAACCGCTATGCCGTCATGAGTATGTCCAACGCCGGCGCCCAGATTATTCATATCGGTTATCTCAAGCGTTATAATTCCGTTTTTCTTATAATTCGCGGTTCCCGCGCGGTTATCGGGCACGCCTTTGTTCAGAGGCGAATTGTCATCCTTACAGTAATCAGACATAAAATTCCCTGCCGTCCTCAAGCCGCAGACATCCCAATACTCCGCCCCTCATAAGTCCGCAGTCAATGTCAATGCTGCCGTTTCCGTAAAATATTCTTCCGTCTCCGCCGTTTTCCGCGGTTGTAGGCTCATGACCGGCTATTATTATTTTGTCATCATAATATTTTTTCCTGAAATCCAATCCCTCAGAGAAAAAATCATCCTCCGTCAGACTGTCGAGATCGATATCCGGACTGAAATTTTTTATTCCCGCGTGAATAAGCAAATAATCCTTATCATTCACGGTAATTTCCTCATACAGGGTCATGTCCGAAAGATAGTCCAAAACACCTTCTTTGGTGTCGGGATCGCTCTTGATAAACTCGTCGAAAAAAGCCTGTCCGCCGTCCTCAAGCCATTCGGTCATACTGCGCAGAAGGGCCGCGTCGGGCGCAGACTTGCTTTTTTTCAGTTTTTCATACTCCGACAGATATTTCAGCGCCAGAAAATCGTGTTCTCCGGCAATCGAATAAACGTTATATCTTGTGCTTACATCGTTTAAAAGCTCTATATTCTGTTCTCCGTAATCCACAATATCCCCCAGAAGATATAAATTATCCCTGTCCGAAAATTTAACGGTGTCAAGCATTTTGCGAAATACGTCATAATTTCCGTGTATATTTGAAATTACATATGTCATAGGCTTACCTTTGCCTTTCTTTTATTTTTCCGTGTTGTAAATTTAACCGGTATTTTTACAGTTGTATTCTCCGCTTAAATGTACCCGCTTTAAACAATCTCTGTTTTGTTTGAAAAAAATATTTCCGCATACGCCTCAGGACAAATTTCGCCGATTGTTTTTTCAAGCATCCTGCAGACCGGGAATTCGGTAAAAAAATGTCCGCCGCACACAATATTTATTCCAAGTTCTCTGCTCATAAGCTTTTCATGGTATTTAAGCTCTCCGGTAAGATAGGTATCTGCTCCCGCGTCCGCCGCCAAAATCAGGTCATCCCCGCCGGAGCCGCCCAATACCGCCACTCTCTTTACATTTTTTCCGCAGCCGATAAGTTCTGTTGCCGGAGCGTTAAGCTTCTCTTTCACATAAGCCGCAAAATCCACTGCTTTCATCTCATGCGCGAGATTTCCTATTCTCATAATAGCCTCGCCGTTATTTTCAACCGTCCGGGTTTCCTCAAGACCCAACAGAGAAACAAGACAGTCATTGACCCCGCCGCTCAGCGCGTCAAGTCTGGTATGAAAAGTCGCCACGCTTACGTTTCCCGTAATCAGTCTCACCGCGCGCTTCCCGTTGCAATTCAGAGCCGAAACATTTTCCAGGCCCTTGAAAAAAAGAGGATGGTGGGCTACTATCAAATCAAAGTTTTCCTCAAGCGCCTTTTCAATCGCGTCATCTGTCACATCGAGAGATATCAGCACTCTCTTCACCTCTTTCTCGGGTTCCGGGCAGACCTCAAGTCCGTCATGGTCCCAGGCGCATGACAACGACCGCGGAATTAATTCATCCAGCCTTTTATATAGTTCCGAAACATTCATAAGATAACCTTTCCTTCTTTCTTCAAAAATCAACAGAGAGTACGCATATCAAAATCATCAACCTCACCCATAAGTTTTTTCCGGTCTGTTCAGCAGATTTTCAAGCTCTCTGATGAGCAGAATCTCACTTTCGTCCACTTTTGCCGACCTGCTCTTCCCTTCAATTCTTGCGCCGTAAATCCGAATAATGCGCCTTATATACCTTTCGGTAATTTCATCATTTCGGGTCAGATAATTTTCAATATTGACTCTTCCCACAAGCGCCTCGCATAAACCGCACTCACGTATCTTACCGTCATATGAGGCTTTGATTATACGGTACATTCTGTCGTCCCTGCCCGGACTCGTTGAGCAGATTATCTCATCCTCTACACAAAAACCGTTATTCAAAAGATAAGTATACAAAAGCTCGGCATGAGTCATAGGCTGCACAATCAGCTTTATTTTCCCGTCCTTCACCCATTCCGCCTTATCAATGATTGAAATAATGAGCTCTCCTCCCATGCCGAGAATAGTTATATGGTCAGGATTAAAGGCAAGCACTCCGTCCAGGCCGTCAGTCTTCAGCGTTTGTATTTTATCGCTCATTCCATACTCGCGTATATTCTGCTCCGCCGCCAAAACAGGTCCCGCGTTTAAATCAGAAGCAAGTGCGCGTGAAACAACTCCCATGCCGCACAAATATATAGGCAGATATGCGTGGTCGCTGCCAATGTCGGCAAGTCTCGCCCCGGGGCAGACAAGTGACGCGGCGGATCGCAGCCTTTCATCTATTGTTGGTAACATAATTTGTCCTTTTGATTTTGATAATTCTAATCAGGTATTAAATGCAATATTCCGCCATGTAAATACCGCAAAATACGACATCGGATTTATTTTCCAATGCTTGAATTTATTTAAAAACGGTTCGGGTTCACCTGAAAATGCCCCCGAACCGCTTGAAAATCAATTATTTTTCGCTGAGATATTTATTTATTTTACTTACCAATTCATCGGCGTCCGTACCGTGAACGGCGCAAGCCTCTTCAATTGATTCACCGCGCGAGGCAGGGCATCCGAGACAATGCATACCTATTTCAATGAAAAATTCGGCGGTTCCCTGGTCATAATCAAGGATATCCCCAATCAACGATTCTTTATTTACTTTCATTATATTTTACCTCCAAACTTTGAAATCCAACAATATTATATAATTTTTATAAGACTTTGTCAAGTGAAGTTTGATTTTTTTTACCGTAGTAAAAAAATATTTACTTTTATTATGGCATGAACTCTTTATTTTTATTAAAAAAAATGGTATAATGTATAATCGCAAGCTGTATGTTGCGGTTTTTCACACTGAATCGTCCGGTCATTATTCGGGTTGTTTTATATACCGCAGCACAATTTTTATTTAAAGCAATCGAATAAATTTTGTTTTTATGTAAACAGGCAAAAATTTTTTCCGATCATTTAAAAATTTAAGGATATATAAAAATGCAACAAAACAAAAATTTCAATACAAAAATCATTCCGTTTTCGGTTTTATCCGGTTATTTTTTGTCTGCATTTATTTACATGGCAGTCAATCAGTCCTCGTTTTTTGAAACTGATTTTTCAAAAAACATATCTATAGGTGTATTTATAATTATCTTTCTTGTATCTTCCGCGGTAATTCTGGGTTACAGCAGCATTTATCCCAAACTCGCGTTTATATCACTGCCCGTGATTTGCACGATCTTGGGGTTGTATTCATCTTACGTATCGGAATCAATGTACGTGGCGCTTGCCTTTTCGGTCATATGCGGAGCGGCAATTTATTTTTCCTCAAAGCTGTGTACGAATGAGCCGTCTTCAAAAAAGAAATTTGTTCTCGGTTCAAAGCATACTGTTATACTTATTTCCGCAATTGCTTTCATCGCGCTCATATATATAATCGTAAGCGGTGTCCTGAGATATTTTACCTTCGGGTCTGCTGATTACAACACGGGATTTTACTCTCAGCTTTTGTATATAATGAGCCATACCGGTATACAGACAAGCACACTTGAAGCCGCGTCGGGAAATCTGCTTTCTCACTTTGCCGTTCACATTTCCCCGTTTCTGTATTTGCTTGTGCCGTTTTTCGCGGTCGCCCCGCACCCCATAACTCTTGTTTGCCTGCAGGCAGCGGCGGTTACCTCATCGGTAATTCCGTTGTATCTTATATGCCGCAACCGCAAAATCACTCCCGTATATACAGTCTGCCTTTGCGCGATGCTTCTGATTTTTCCCGCATCCATAATATCCGCATCCGGTACTTTTTCCGAACTTACTTTTGTACTTCCGTTGCTTTTATGGTTTATTCTGTTTGCGGAGAAACGAAAAATACTGCCGAGTGCGATTTTCGCGTTGCTCACCCTTTCGGTGCATGAGAACGCCGCAATTTATATGATTTGCTTTTGTCTGTATTTTATGCTTGACACAAAAAAAGAAATCAAAAATACCGAAAATGTCGCCTCGAAAAAATTTTTTGTTTTTTCATCCGTCACCGCCCTGTTTTCCCTTATATATCTTATCGTCTGCATATCAGTTTTATCCGCGGGCAACGTCGGACTCGACCTCACACCTTACAACTATGCTTCATACTCAAGTCTCGCGGACGTTGTTAAAAATATCATAGTAAATCCCTCTGGGGTAATACAGTCTGCTTTCACATCAAATAAACTTATGTTTATTTTGTCATTATTGCTACCCGCTCTGCCCGTTTTGTTTTTAAAAAGTCATAAGCACTCATCTATACTGTTTATCCCTCCCTTTGTGCTTAATATAATTACTCAGGGCACAGGCAATTCAAGTATCCTTTTTGCCTCGTCAATCGCCGTAACCGCCGTCCTGATATATATATCAGTGTTAACCGTCTCGGAAAATCAGGTAAATCAGACTGTACCCTCCTCGAACGGGACAAGACATCTGCTGCTCTTACGCGCAGCCCTTGTCTCAATCGTATGCGCCCTGCTTTTCAATTCCGCTTACACCCAATACAGGATAGGAGATTCGGTAAATATAATTGCCGAGCACGGAGAACAAAATAAAGCGATAATCGACGTCATTGAGCGGATACCCGATAACGCGGCGGTTTCCGCGTCGGACAACTTTATATCACACCTTGCCTGCCGGCCTCACATTTACAGGCTGAGGAATGAAAAGGAAACCGGATATGTAATTATTGACCTCCGCGAATATACACGGATTTCGGCTGAAGAAAAATACACAATCGAATATTACGAAAATCTCGGGTACAGAACCTACATTTATGAAGAAAACTGCATTGCGGTCATGGTCAAGCCGTCATGATCCCTTAAATAATAAAAAACTGTTGCCAAAAGTTAAATTATATGTTATAATATAAATAACAGAATGCAATACAATTTTACGGACAACAAACTACAGACACAAAAACAGATGGAGGATTATAAAATTGATTATAGCACTTGAAGAAGCTAAATATAAACTTATCGCTCTGCGCTCTGACATCAAGGACCTCGGCAACGCGCTCAGAATTGAAGAACTTAAGGGCAAAATAGCGGAGCTGGAGGCTCAGACGCTTGAACCGGGCTTCTGGAACAATCCGGAAAACTCCACCAAAGTCACTCAGACCATTAAACAGTCTAAAGACACGGTTGAAGATTACGAAAAACTCTGCTCAAAGCTTGAGGACGCCATAGCGCTGGCTGAAATGGCAATCGAGGAAAACGACGAAAGCTGTGTTCCCGAAGTCGAAGCGGAGCTGGCTGAAATTGAATCCACGGCGGAAAAAGAAAGGATCTCGGTCCTGCTTTGCGGCGAATATGACTCAAACAACGCAATAGTATCCTTTCATCCGGGAGCAGGTGGCACCGAGGCTCAGGACTGGGCTCAGATGCTTTACAGAATGATAACCCGTTGGGCGGAGAAATCCGGATTCAAAGTAAAGCTTGTGGACTGGCTTGACGGAGACGAAGCCGGACTGAAATCTGCCACTATAATCGTTGAGGGCAACAACGCTTACGGATATCTCAAGAGCGAGAACGGCGTCCACAGGCTTGTCAGGGTATCGCCTTTTGACGCCGCCGGAAGACGCCACACTTCATTCGCCTCAATAGAAGTAATGCCCGAATTTGCCGACGTAGACAAGGTTGAACTGAGAGACGAGGACCTTGAAATCACCGCTCACCGTTCATCCGGAGCCGGAGGTCAGCATATCAACAAGACCGACTCCGCCATAAGAATAGTTCACAAGCCTACCGGCATTGTAGTAGGGTGCCAGACCGAGCGCTCTCAGCTTCAGAACAAAGAAACCGCCCTTAAAATGCTAAAGGCTAAACTTATGGAAATAAAGCTCAGGGAAAGACTTGACACTATCGAGGAAATTCAGGGCAACAAGACCAACATCGAATGGGGCAGTCAGATACGTTCATACGTCTTTATGCCGTATACGCTTGTAAAGGACAACAGGACGGGATACGAAGACGGCAACATTCAGTCGGTAATGGACGGCAATATCGACGGATTCATAAACGCATATCTGAAGATGAACGCCAAACAATGACATTATGTTACCGTTTTGAAAAAATTAAGCGTTAAGCTTGAAATAAGTTTAATGTAATATATAAGCTTTATATGACCGCATAGAAGATTATCTTGATAAAACACGGAAACCCGATTACCGAAACAATCGAGTTTCCGTCTTTTTTAATATATGCCTCGCGCATATGACGAGGTCGAAAAGTAAATTTAAATTAAAGTGCTGTGAAATATCCGATTTTTAAAATTCAACATGCCTTAAACAGTATTTCATAAAATTTTGCAGGTCAAAAATTTTCGGACGGCCAACCCTTAAATTTTATATTGCGGTACTTATTCAAATTGAATTTAACTTATTTTGCTTGACAAATAATTGTAATTATGGTATTATTTTAGTATAAATTTTAGATTAAGGAAAGGAGTACCGGATATGAAAAAGAGTGTAATCACAGTGAGCCGCGAATTCGGAAGCGGCGGGAGGACCGTGGCAAAACTTGCCGCCGAAAAACTCGGTTATGATTTTTACGACAACGAAATTATACTGAAGGTCGTAAAGGAGAGCGGTCTTTCACAGGAGATAGTCGAGAAATACGACGAATACGCTACTTATAAAAACAGCTTTCTTTATTCTATCGCAATGAACGCCGGCGCGGACGCGTACGGAGGCATGTCGTTTGCCAATCAGGTGCAGATAGCCCAGATCAAAATCATCAAAGACCTTGCCGAAAAAGGCAATTGCGTAATAGTAGGCAGAGGCGGAGACTATATTCTCCGCGACAGAGATGACTGCCTTAATGTGTTTATACGCGCCGACATGGAATTCCGCAAAAACTGGGTGCTTACGCACTATGGGGAAACCGACAAGAAAATTGAAAACCGACTCAAAGACAAGGACGCCAGAAGAAAAGTGTTTTACCGCTCGTTCACTATGCGCGAATGGGGTATGTGCTCAAACTATCACCTGTCGCTTGACAGCGGAGTTATCGGCATAGAAAAGTGCGTCGATATAATCTGCGACCTGGCGCGCGGCAATTAAAAAAACGGGTAAGTGTTAAAAAAATACGCATTTTTCGTGAGTTTGCATTAAAACTGATTGACAAACAAGTTAAAAGGTGATATAATAATTACACTTTAACTTATTAAAAAGAAAAATTGTTTCAGAGTACCGCGATCGCGCGGTTATCCGACGATTCAATTGCCAAAAAACTCAAGGAGAAAAATCATGAAACTGAAAAAAATAGCATCAATGGTTCTCGCCGTTGTAACAGTAGCGGCAATCACAACCTCGTTTGCTTCATGCAACAACAAAAACGACGACGTTTTTGTAATAGGTATCTGTCAGCAGCAAACTCACGACGCGCTTGACGCCGCGACCGAGGGATTCAAGCAGGCGCTCATTGATAAACTCGGCGAGGATAAAGTCGAGTTTGATTATCAGGACGGCGCGGGAGACACAAATACAATTACCACGATCATTAATACTTTCGTGTCCAAAAAGGTCGATCTTATTATGGCAAACGGTACAACCGCGCTTCAGAACGCAGCCAACGCCACGCTCGACATTCCGATACTCGGCACTTCAATTACCGAGTACGGAGTCGCGCTCAATATTGAAAACTTCGACGGTACTGTAGGCGGAAATGTTTCGGGAACAAGCGACCTTGCACCGCTCACCGAGCAGGCGCAAATGATAATAGACCTGTTCCCCGACGCCAAAACCGTAGGTATGCTCTACTGCTCATCCGAGCCCAACTCAGAGTATCAGGTTAAGGTAGTAACCGAATATCTGACCTCGAAGGGAATCACCTGCTCCGACTTTAAATTTACCGATTCCAACGATGTATCTCTCATAGCTCAAAATGCCGCGAATAACTGCGACGTTATATATGTTCCCACCGACAACACGGTAGCTTCCTGCAAGGAAACCATAAACAGCGTGGTTCTTCCGCTTAAAACTCCGATATTCGCCGGAGAGGAAGGCATATGCGAGGGCTGCGGCGTGGCAACATTGTCTATAAGCTATTATCAGCTCGGATATAAGACCGGCGAAATGGCGGCTCAGGTTCTCACAGGCGAGCAGAATATCTCGGAGATGCCTATACAGTATGACGAAAATCCCGTAAAGAAATACAATAAGGAAATAGCGGATGAACTCGGAATAACAATTCCCGAGGGATACGAAGCAATAGAATGATTTGGAAAACTCGAATTGCGGGAGGTTCAAGCCTCCCGCAATTGCGGAAATTACGATTTTTAACATAAACGCAGAATTAAA
>CASEEB010000006.1 GCA_949286815.1 uncultured Eubacteriales bacterium
TGCGGTGTGGTTGGGACCCGGTCATGTGCAGGAATTTTACGCGGGTATACCGAATTGCATGGTTATTGACAGCGACGACGAGGCGGTAAAAAAAATGCTTGTGGATTCTTTTACAAGCGAGCTTATAAGATTTTATTACGGCGAGGACATGATAGGAAATGAAATCGGAGCGGCGTCAAAGAATGTAATAGGAATAGCCGCCGGAGTGCTTGACGGACTCGGACTTTCAACACTCAAGGGGGCGCTTATGTCGAGAGGGACGAGAGAGATAGCGAGACTTATAGAGAAGATGGGCGGAAATGAGCTTTCGGCATACGGGCTTTGTCATCTGGGCGACTACGAGGCAACCGTATTTTCTAAGTACAGTCATAACCGAATGTACGGGGAGATGCTTGTACGAGGTGAAAATTATACCGAGCTTGCGGAGGGCTATTACACCGCCGAGGCTATGGTTGGTCTGGGAGAGAAGTACGGGGTCGATCTGCCGATATGCAGTGCGGTATACAGCGTAATATATGAAAACAGAGACGTGAGAGAAGTAATAGGCGAGCTGTTCGGAAGAAGTATAAAAAGCGAATTTTACAAATAACGCGGCGTATTAAAACATGCGCGCGGCATAAGCCTTATAAATTTATTTAGGAAGTTTTATGGGAGGAGAATAAAAATGCGTGTATCTGAAAAAGCCTTAAACATAATTAAAAAAATGATTCTTGAGGAAAAGGTGGGACAGCTTTTTGTCGTTAGATGTCCGCGCGAGGATGCCGCGGAGGATGTTAAAAAATATCATTTGGGCGGGTATACTCTTTACGCGGTGGATTTTGAGGGCAAGACCCCGGAAGACGTAAGAAGTGATATACAGAGTTATCAGAATAACGCGGATATCCCGCTTTTTATCGCGGCGGACGAAGAGGGCGGAAAGGTTGTAAGAATAAGCAAATTTTCTCAGTTCAGGAGCGAACCCTTTAAATCCCCGAGCGAGTTGTACAGAGAGGGCGGGATAAAACGAGTAGCGGATGACGCAAGGGAAAAGTCCGAGTTTTTGCTCGGATACGGCATCAATCTGAACTACGCGCCGGTCTGCGACATGGCGACTAACCCTGATAATTTCATATATCACAGAACACTCGGTCTTGACGCGGAAAAAACCGCCGAATACGCACAGACTGTTGTTAAAGTGATGAACGAGTGTAAGATGCTGAGCGCGGTAAAGCATTTTCCGGGATACGGCGACAATGTGGATACTCATACATCGGTAGCGCGCGACGGCAGAAGCATGGAGGAATTCATGAGTGGGGATTTGCTGCCTTTCATCAGGGCTTTTGAGGTCGGTGCTCCTGTTGTGATGATTGCTCACAACATCGTCGAGTGCATGGATCCGTCCTGCCCGGCGTCTCTGTCACCGAAGGTACACAAGTTTTTAAGGGAGGATCTGCAATTCGATAATGTCATTATGACCGACTCGCTCGATATGAACGCGATAACCCTGTATACGGGCGACAGAGCGGCGGCGGTCCAGGCGATTATATCGGGAAATGATCTTTTGTGCTGCGGTACGTATAAGATTCAGATTCCCGCGGTCATAGACGCGGTGAAAAAAGGCGAGATAAGCGAGGAAAGGATAGATGACTCACTCGGGAAGATACTTCAGCTTAAGATAGATTTCGGTATTATTGACTGAACTGATTTTCGATTTATTTGTAAGGGAAATGCCCAAGCCGGATTTTTGCCGGGGAAAGCTCATAAGGAAGAATGAAGTATATAAAAATAATCGCGGCGCTGCTGACAATACTGTTGATTTCGCAGCTTTGCGCCTGCAATAAAGAAGAGGAAATAAACGCCGATATCGATGCCGAAATTTCGGGAAAAAACGTGACATACGAGTCTGACGGCCTGAGTGTTACGCTTGACAAAAATTTTGTCAGGGTATCGAGCAGCAGATATTCGTTGAAGTGTCAGAACAACAATCTTGTGTTTACCGCTTTTTACATGGAAAAATTTTATTTTGAAAATACCGACGTGTCAAGTACCCTGCAGGCTTTGGAATACACCGGCATCGGTAAGGACGAAGGCGGGGTAGCGGGCGTCAACGAAAACGGGCAGTCGTATACGGAATATTTACAGACCTACACCGAGGATGGTGTAACCGATACCTATCGTATGTATTATGTTTGTATTGAGGATGAGGAAAGATATTGGTTCTGCTGCTTTTACAGCCCTGAGACAAGCTTTGAGACGTACAGGGAGAATATTCTCGGTTACGCCAAAAGTCTGACGGCGGTTTACACCGAGAGTGAGAGCTGATGATTTGACGGCTTTTTGGGGTTTTCCCGAGTGTTGATAAATATAAAACAGGTCGGAATTTATCTGTATGATAAAGGTGTGGTATGTTAAAGCACGAGTTTGGAATAATGGAGACGACTCCGGTCAGCGGACAGAGATATGATAAATATGAACCGGAAAAATATAATTGTATCAGCGTCAGTGACAAGTATATTTTGCCGTTGTTAGGTAAACTGTCCGGTATATCTTTTTTCTGGCATACGGTCGATGTGGAGGGAAAAGGGTTGGCTTATTGGGGTATTACCCTTATATCGCCTGACGCGGCAGGAAAAATGCTTACAGTGGCAGAAAGCAGACATGCTTTGGCGCCGTTGGCAAAGTTA
>CASEEB010000007.1 GCA_949286815.1 uncultured Eubacteriales bacterium
ATGTTTTTCTGTATTGCTTTTCGGAGTTTCAACCATAATATGCTGGGCGCATTACGGCAAGGAATGTTTGCGTTATTTAAGTAAGTCAAAAACACTGCAGACGATTTTTGTAATTGTTTTTACATTATTTATATTTATCGGCGCCGTAAGCGCTCCGGAAAGCATTTGGAATGCCGCGGATTTTGCGCTCGGTATTATGACGGTCATTAATGTTCCCGTGCTTTGTGCCATGTCGGGCGAAGTTGTCGTGCAGACAGAGCGGTTTTTGAAAAGCGCGGCAGTGAACCGAGGAAATCGGAAAAGCCTAAATAAGCTTAATACAAAAACAGATGGTGAAAAAACAGAAAGTTAAACAGAGTGAAATTCCTTGTAAAATAAGGGTTTTTTAAAATTTATACGCAATTCTTAATTATTCTTAATTTTATTTAAAGGTGATTGAAAAGAAATTTTTGTTATGATATAATGTATACAGCGTGAAGAAAATCTGTAAATGTTGTTTAACGTGCTGTATACGGCAGTTTTGCGGACGCAAAACTGTCCGGGTAACGTGGAGACCGGGGTATACAGCGTGAAGAAACAGTACAAATATTGTCTAACGTGCTGTATACCGCAGTTTTGCGAGTGCAAAACTGTCCGGGTAAACTCGGAGGCTCAGGGTATACAGCGTGAAGAAAATCTGTAAATGTTGTTTAACGTGCTGTATACGGCAGTTTTGAGGACGCAAAACTGTCCGGGTAAGCTCGGAGACTCAAGGTATACAGCGTGAAGAAACAGTACAAATATTGTCTAACGTGCTGTATACCGCAGTTTTGCGGACGCAAAACTGTCCGGGTAACGTGGAGACCGGGGTATACAGCGTGAAGCAATTGCGCAAATATTTTTTAAGGGCTGTATACTGCGGTTTTGTTTCCGGCAAAACTGTTCAGGTCATATTTTTGACTGTATAGCCGCGGGATGCGGTCGGGATACCGACACGGTATGCCGACCGTTTTTGTATGATTACAGTTTTATTTTGAGGCGGAATATGTCTTCATTGCAAGCGTTCCTGGAGTTTACTTTTATCGGGCTTTACGCTTGAGGATTGGATCGTTGAATTGGCGGGTTTTTTGAATGGATGAAAAGGCAAAAATTTTGATAGTTGATGACGAAAGCGACATACGGAAGATTATTCGTCTTTTACTTGAAAAAAAAGGATATGAAATTCTTGAGGCAAGCGACGGATTGAGCGCTGTTGAAACTATAAGACAAAATTCGGTTGATCTAATAATAATGGATATAATGATGCCGAATATGTCCGGAATCGCGGCTACGTCCGAGATAAGAAAAATTTCCGTGCTTCCGGTCTTGTTTCTTACCGCCAAGTCCTTGGACAGTGACAAAGAAAGCGCTTATCTGTCGGGAGGAGATGATTATCTGGTAAAACCGTTTTCTTCATCCGAATTGCTTCTGAAAGTGGATTCTCTTCTGCGGCGTTATATGATTTATAAGGGTAAGCGGGATTCGGACGAAGATGTAAGTCTGCCGTGCGGAGTCACTCTTAATCTGAAAAAAAGAGAAGTTTATAAAAACGGTGTTTTGATAGACCTGCGCGACAGGGAGACAGATATCCTGTTTTATCTATATGAGCACAGGGGAGAGGTGGTTGAAACAAAAACCCTGTATGAATCGGTGTGGGGAGAAGCTCCTTTAGCGTCGGGACCGAATAATGTTATGGTGAATATGCTGAATCTCAGAAAAAAACTTGAGGACGACCCGTCCTCACCGAGAGTTATAAAGACTGTATGGGGAAGGGGATATCTGATTGACAAATAAAAAATTTGTTTCAATAAAGAGCAAGCTTTTTCTCGTGATGCTTATAGGACTTGTAGTGGCTGGAGCGATATTTACGGTCGCGTGGAAAGTCGGAGGATTTATTGTCTGGCGGTATTATCTTGACGAAGACAAGGTTGAGCAGAGAAACCGACAAAATATTGAAGACTTTCAACAATATGTGCTTGACGAAAAGCTTTCCATCAATGATACCGAGCTGATAAAAGAATGGTCGGACGGAAAGTATATAGAGCTTGTCGTGTATAAAAACGGTTCTCTTGTATTTACACCGGATTGGTTTGAGACCGGTACCGACGGGTCTGAGAACAGTGATATATACAATGATATCATTTCGGGGGAAAGAGGCTTTGAGCAATATCTTACAGAGGAGGCAAGAACAAGATACGAGAGGATACTCAACGACATCCTTGATGAAAACCAGAATCTGTCGCCTATAGTATTCAGAGACGGCACGCTGCTTGCGGCGGTTATAGATTATTCGGAGGACTTTGTTTATAATATTGTTTTTATTATAAGCTTAGGGTTGGCATTTGTGGTATTCGCGGTGATAATGGCTTTTTGTTTTACCAATATAACCGCCAGGATAACCAAACTTGCTCATAATGTAAAAAAGGTTGAGCAGGGGCAGATCAACATGCCTGTCAGTATCGAAGGAAATGACGAGATCTCCACCCTTGCCTCGGATGTAAACAGTATGAGAAATACGGTGGTCGAAAACATGAGCAAGGAAAGAGAGGCTTGGGAAGCTAACGCGGGACTGATAACCGCGATGTCACACGACATACGCACGCCGCTTACCGTACTGCTCGGGTATCTTGACCTTATGCAGATTCAGAATCACGACCCCGTGATGCGGGAATATCTCGAGGCATGTCGCGAAAACGCGCTCAGACTTAAAAAACTTTCGGACGATTTGTTTTCCTACTTTCTTGTTTTCGGCAAAAGGAATTTTGATATAAGTCTGAATAAATGCAATTCGGACGGGGTGCTCATGCATATGATTGAGGAGCATACCATTTTGCTTGCGGAAAAAGGTTATGTGTTTGATAAAGTATGGGACGCCGAAAACCGTGAGATAAATGTCGATACGGTTTACCTTGGCAGAGTGATAGACAATGTATTTTCAAACATAGGTAAATATGCCGATGTCAATTCGCCGGTCAGAATCAGTGTATATGTAAAAAACGGATATATTACTCTTAAGTTTGAAAACGCGGTGTGTGACGGCAAAGGAGCCGAAAGCAACGGTATAGGCATCAAGACATGCAGCAAGATAATGGAGCAGATGGGAGGAAGCTTTGTGTGTGAAAATGTAAAAGGCAAGTTCATAACAATTGTAAATCTTCCCGTGTCTGAATAAATGGAATAAAATGGTTGAAATAATATATCAGGTATCCGAAAGTTCTGTATTCGGCGCCTGAGTTTGAATCGGTATTTGATTATGATTGTTTACGAAGCGTTGAAATATATCAATTTAACAATAATGGCGCTGTTTTGCCTGTGCTACTTTTATCAGATTGTGTACATAATTGTGGCATGTGTAAAAAAGCCGATTGCTTTTGAAAGTGTAAAACAGGAGCACAGATTTGCCTTTATGATCGCGGCCCGAAATGAAGAGGAAGTGATAGGTCAGCTGTGTGACAGCATAAAGAAGCAGGACTATCCTGAGGCTTTGATCGACATTTATGTGGTGGCTGATAATTGCACCGACAGTACAAAACATGTTGCGGGTGAGCATGGCGCAAGAGTTTTTGAGAGGTTTAATGACCGGAAGAAAGGAAAAGGCTATGCGCTGGAGTATCTCTTTGACTGTGTTCTCGGGGAAAAAGGAAACGAGTATTACGACGCATATTTCATTGTTGACGCGGATAATCTGCTCGCTTTCGATTTTGTTACCGAAATGGACAAATGTATGTCGAGCGGGCAGAAGATAATAATGTGCTACCGAAATTCAAAGAATTATGCCGACAATTGGATTTCATCCGGATATTCGCTTTGGTTCTTAAGGGCGTCCCGTCATCTCAATAACGCCCGGTTCATTCTGAATACCAGCAGCGAAGTCTCCGGCACGGGATTTCTGGTGCACCGTGACATAATAAACCGCCAGGGCGGATGGAAGCATTTTTCGCTGATAGAGGATATTGAGTTTACTGTAGATAACGTGATACACGGAGAAAAGGTGGGATATTGTCACTCCGCTGTGGTGTATGACGAGCAGCCTACTACATTCGGGCAATCCTGGTCTCAGAGAAAAAGATGGTGCAGGGGATACCTTCAAGTGCTGCGCCGGTACGGTCTTACTTTGATAAAACGCTTTTTAACCGGAAAAGGATTTTCAAATTTCGATATGCTTATGGCGATTTGCCCGGCATTTTTCCTCACTCTCGCGGGATTTTTAATAAATTGCGCGGCGGTGGTTATCGTACCTTTTGTCGATGTCAATTATATACTTCCGGTGCTTTCGGATGTCGCGGTAGCGATAGTATCCTCATATTTGTTCTTTTTCGCGGTAGGACTTGTAAGCGGTATAACCGAATGGAAAAAAATAAACGCGCCGGCCGCGAAAAAAATCATTTCGTTTTTTACATTTCCACTGTTTATGTTTACTTATTTGCCGGTAATGGCAGGCTCGATTTTTTCAAAACCCGAATGGAAGCCTATAAAACATCATGCGGTTGATGAAAATAACAGGATAATCAGGCAAAAAAAATCCGGAAGGAAATTCCGGTACAGAAGAAAAATTTTCGGCGATAAATGATATTTTAAATTGAAAATTTGAAACTGTCCGAATGTTGGTTTACCCGGTTTTGGTCCATTGCACATGGCAAAGAAAGGTGATTTAAAATGGATTACTTCAGTATTACTAATTTAATTATTTCGGTTTTATACGGAATTATGGGACTGCTTACGATACATTTTGTGTTTTTCGCGGTGGTAGGTCTGTTTAAGAAAAGAAAGTTTCCCAAAGCGGAAAAAAAGCTTCGCTACGGTGTAATTATTCCCGCGCGTAACGAAGAAGCCGTCGTATGCAATCTGATTGAAAGCGTATATAAAAACAAATATCCTCAGGATAAACTGCAGGTTTTTGTGATTGCCCATAACTGTACGGACAGAACTGCTGAGGTCGCGAGAAAAACCGGGGCTACGGTATATGAATACAACAATCCCGACGAGTGTACCATGGGATATGCTTTCAGATATCTTTTCAGGCAGATTGAAAAAGATTTCGGTGTCAAGTCGTTTGACGGATTTTTTCTGTTCAACGCGGATAATGTGCTTGAGAAAAATTATTTTGAAAAGATGAATGACGCCTTTGTGGCGTGTGACGGCAAAAGCGTCATTACTTCATTCAGAAACTCCAAAAACTTCGGATCAAATATTATATCTGCCATGTACGGTCTGTATTTTTCTTACGGGTGCCGTTTTGAAAGCCGCGGCAGATCAGCGCTGGGGTGCTCCACGAGGGTGCAGGGAACAGGATATGTTATAAATTCGGATATTGTAAAAGACGGATGGAAATATGTGACTCTCACCGAAGACTGGGAATTCACGGTTGATCAGATCCTCGGAGATACTCCTATCGTATATTGCGACGACGCAATGTTTTACGATGAACAGCCTATGTCTTTGAAAATAATGTGGAGGCAGAGGCTCAGATGGTCGAGAGGCCACTTGCTTGTATGTACTGTAAGGCTTAAAGATATATTCAAAAAAATCGTCAAGCCCGTAAAACGCGGAGGGTGTAAGCATAAGTTTTCCGCGTTTGACATATTTGTAAACATTATGCCCGTATGTGTTATTACGGTCGCTATTACAGTGCTGAAGCATATTTTTTATCTGCTGTCTCCGCTTTTCGGAAGATCGCTTGGTGAAGTTTACGGTCATCATTTGGTAAATTTCGGGAAAACCTTTCTGTTTTCTTATATCGTGATGATTTTTGCGTCGGTAATTTTGTTTATTCTCGAAAGAAAAAGATTTCCCAAAATTAAGATGTCAATAAAGATACTGTCTATTTTCCTGTGGCCGATATTCCTGCTTGTTTCGGTTCCCGCGGAAGTGGTCGCGCTGTTCTGCAGAAACCTCGGATGGAAACCGATTCCTCATACAGATACTACCTGTATAGAGCATTTAAGCAAGGGTCATCATAAGACGGATAAAGTCGTGGCAGTCCGCAAGATTAAAATCGCGGAGGAAATCGAAGAAAATAAAAAAGCTGTCTGATTATAAATTTTCAGTTTAATCAAAATGTCTCACGAATATATTATGGGCTGCCGAAGATTCGGCAGCCCATAGCTTTTATATCGGTTTGATACATGTTTTCAACATCTAACCTCGTTTTAAAAACAGAAAAATAGAATTCATGCAGCAATCGCCGTTTATATTACAGCAGCATAGCCAATGTACCGGCAACCAAAAGCAACAGTCCGGCAAGTGATTTCTTTGTGAGCTTTTCCCTGAAGATAATGTATGAGAATATGATGGTAACTACGATGCTCAGTTTGTCGATAGGCACAACAACGCTTGCGGGACCGTCCTGAAGCGCTTTGTAATAACACAGCCACGACGCCCCGGTTGCTATTCCGGAAAGACAAATAAACAAAAGTTCTTTTTTGGGAATGTTTTTTATATCTTTGCTCTTCTTTTGAGCGAAAACCAAAATCCAGGAAATTACAAGAACCACGCTTGTCCTTATGGCGGTTCCGAGATTTGATTCCACGTTTTCAATTCCGGCTTTGGCGAGGATTGACGTCAGGCTTGCAAAAACCGCCGACAATAAAGCGTATAACAGCCATGAGTTGCTTTGCTTTACGGCTGTCCGCTCTCCGTGAGTTTCTTTTTTCTGAATCATAAGAAAGGTTCCGGCTAATATCATTATAATGGCGATACCCTTTATCAATGTTATCTCTTCGTGAAAAAAGATAAGAGCAAGAATTATTGTCAGAACCGTACTTGATTTGTCAACCGGTGTTACCTTATTTATATCGCCTGTCTGCAGCGCTTTAAAATAACAAAGCCAGGATATACCGGTCGCGATTCCCGATAAAATTAAAAAAACGAGAGATTTAGCGTCAATCTGTAAGATGGTTTTCTGAGAACCGACGATAAATACCACTGCCCACGCAAATATCAGAACGACAATCGTTCTGATGGCGGTAGCGACATTTGAATCGGTTTTTTTTATGCCGCATTTCGCAAGGACGGCTGTGATTCCCGCGAAAAAGGCCGATAAGAACGCGAATAATATCCACATAGCATTTTGCGGCGTCAGTCCGCGTCCTCCTCCATAGCCTCAATAAGAAAGCTTACAGGTCTGAATCCGTCGTTGCAGGATATCATGACCGATTTTTTGTTTTTCATCCAACCGTCGTAAATGTCTTCTCCTCCGCAGGAAAGTGCCATGACAAAGGCCGACATGCTGTCCCATGCGCTGTCACACAGACCGTCAGGCTTTTTCCAACCGTTGCATATAAAAGTCTGCCCCACTTTTATCTCGCACGCATCCTCAATGGGGTTTTCGTATTTCTCAATAAGGTCATCGTGAGCAACTTTTTTCATGACGGTAATTTTGCATTTTTTCATTTTTATGACCATTCCTTTCCTGCTCTGAATCAGCGTTTTGCACGGTTTGCGCTTGGCAAATCCGCGCCGTGCTTTTGACGCCGAAGTCACAAAAGGTGTGTTTTATTCCTTTGCGTTGGCTGATTTACAATTGATAAATTTAAATAAATTGTTAATTGAATTTATTTTTTGTTGACATATATAAGGTTATTTGATATAATATTTACAGACGTAGACCCAAAATCAAATTAATAGAGGGTATTTTTATGAAAAAAGCAGTTGCTTACGTTTTTTTGATTATGTTTATTTTTGTATCTTCGGTCTCATGTTCAGACAACAATTCCAAGGAGAGTTCCGATGATTCTGCGGTCGGCGCGTATGTAAATAACGGCAGAGATATCGGGTACAGCGTGCAACTTGCAAAATCCGAGTACAGCCTTGACGACACTGAGATAATAGTCGTTTTTGTAGGAAAAGAAAAGGGTCAAAGCATTATAAGGTCAGACAAATGGAGACTTTATAAAGTCGACGGGGAGAGCGAGGAACTTGTCGGCAGAAGTGATATTGAAATCGTGGTTGAAATGCCCGCGCCGAGTGGAAATGAATGTGTTAATTCCAAAGTATCGGTTTCGCTCGCTTCATTGGGAGTAGAACGCTTTGAGTCGGGAGAGTACCGTCTTGAGTTTATCGGCGAGATGCCGGACGCGGGCGGAACAAACAGGGAAGTACCGTTTGCTTCAATGACATTCAATGTCGGTTAAACCGTAAAACGTAAAATATTATGACTGTAAAACCGTTACAGTTAAAATGGCTTGGCTGCGATTGCGGCCAAGCCATTTTTCAGTGCCCGGCATGGGCAACGTCCGGTTTGAGAGACACAGACTTTAGATAATTCTGCCGGGATGTCGGAGACTCAAATCCGGTTCCCGACATCTCATACTTATAGTTTAAATGAAAAGGATATTAAGCCTTTTAAGATTACTTAAGTTCTGCGAAGTACTTGATTGTACGAACCATCTGGCTGGTGTAGCTGTTTTCGTTGTCGTACCATGCAACGACCTGTACCTGATATGTGTCGTCGTCTATCTTCGCTACCATTGTCTGAGTAGCGTCGAAGAGAGAGCCGTAACGCATACCTATAACGTCAGAGGAAACTATTTCGTCAGTGGTATATCCGAAAGACTCGGTTCCGGCTGCCTTCATAGCTTCGTTGATTCCTTCTTTTGTGATGTCCTTGCCCTTAACAACCGCAACAAGGATAGTTGTCGAACCTGTGCAGGTAGGAACTCTCTGAGCGGAACCTATGAGCTTACCGTTGAGTTCAGGTATAACAAGTCCGATTGCCTTTGCGGCGCCTGTTGAGTTAGGAACAATGTTCTGCGCGCCGGCACGTGCTCTTCTGAGGTCGCCCTTTCTGTGAGGACCGTCAAGAATCATCTGGTCTCCGGTGTATGCGTGAACGGTTGTCATGATACCGGACTGAATGGGGGCATAGTCATTGAGTGCTTTGGCCATGGGAGCCAGGCAGTTGGTTGTGCAGGAAGCCGCGGATATAATCTGATCTTCGGGTGTGAGTGTTTCGTTATTTACATTGAAAACAATAGTCTTGAGGTCGTTTCCAGCGGGAGCCGAAATAACTACTTTCTTTGCTCCGGCGTCGATGTGAGCCTGAGATTTTGCCTTTGAGGTATAGAAACCGGTGCACTCAAGCACAACATCTACCCCAAGCTCTCCCCAGGGAAGGTCTGCGGCCTTAGGCATTGCGTAAATAGTGATTTCTTTTCCGTCAACGGTTATTGAGCCGGGAACCTTGACGGTCTTTCCGTCCTCTTCAAATTCGGGTTCCTTGGAAGTAACCGTGTGTCCCTGAGCTACGTATGAGCCCTGAGCGGTATCGTACTTCAGAAGATGAGCGAGCATTCTGGGGCTTGTGAGGTCGTTGATGGCAACGACTTCATAACCTTCGGCGCCGAACATCTGGCGAAAAGCAAGACGACCTATACGGCCGAATCCGTTAATAGCAACTTTTACTGACATTGGTATGTCCTCCGTTTTATTTAAATATATTTTGAAAACTGTTTTGATGATAAATCAAACCGTTGATTAATGGTAAAAAACATCGGTTGAATACAGACTTTATCACTTTATTCCAATTATATATTTTATCGCATTTTTTGAAAATATACAAGGGTTTTGCCCGATTTTTTTGAAAATCGTGATTTTGTTGTTAAAATGCAATATTAATTTCTTCTTTGTGTGCAATTTGACGGTAAAATATGGTATTTAATACATTGATCCGAAATACATAAATTTGGATTTTTTTATCAGATAGTTAATAATTTTGGCATATATGCGTGTTGCGCCAACCGTTCATTTGTTTATGCATATTTTTTATATTTGATAAGATAATTTTTTTTGAGGGCAAAATAATTTTATTTTGAAAATAGAAATTTTTTTTAAAAAAGCTATTGACAAAACGAAAGAAATATGATATTATATATGAGCGGTTCTAAGTTAATAAAAAATATGCTTATATTTTTGCGAGTGTAGTTCAATGGTAGAATCCCAGCCTTCCAAGCTGGTCGCGTGGGTTCGATTCCCATCACTCGCTCCATTATTTTATATGTGCCTTTAGCTCAGTCGGATAGAGCAACTGCCTTCTAAGCAGTAGGTCGGGGGTTCGAATCCCTCAAGGCACGCCAGATGTCTGAGTATATATATGGTGGGTATAGCTCAGTTGGCTAGAGCGTCAGGTTGTGGCCCTGAAGGCCGTGGGTTCAAGCCCCATTACTCACCCCATATCCATAGGTCAAAATGCAACCTATGCCAAAATTCCTTGTTTTACAAAGTTTTGTTGGTTTCTAGGGCTGTTTTTTGACTTTTTTGTTTTTTTGCGACATTTTACGAACCATATGAACCTTAATCCGCGACATTTTCACGTTTTTGAAGAACAATCGCTTTTCAGATATTAACTCCTGGACTGTCGGGGGACAACAGCTGAGAGCAGGTGAGCTTTGCGACAGAAGAAATACACTTTCCGATAGCGTTTGGCGCGGAAGCTGCAAATAGTTCCGCTGTTGAAAAATATTCTGTTCTTGGTTTGGACTTGACTCAAAACAAATGGTATATATTCATTGTCATAATAAGCGAAACGGAAAAACTGAAGGAGGCGCGTAAAAATGAAGAGAATTTTGGTATTTATGCTTGCTATTGTTATATGCCTTTTTGCCTTTTTGGGATGCACGGTTTCCCGAAACGAAGAACAAAGAGTAACAACAAATGACAATGGCGGTACTTCGGAAACAGACAGCACAAAAATCAATGCTGATCCCAATGATGACATCTATACGGATTATGAGGGCATTTATTTAACGCTTAAATCCGTATCGGAAAACAGCATGACAGTGATATGGCACAACGACACGGATAAAGAAGCGGTTTTCGGCGAAATGTATAATATTGAATATTATGACGCGGATACCGCAGAGTGGGAAAGCGTAATGGTCGGAGAGCATATTGTTCCGGGTGTAGCGAATGTTGTTATGCCAAACGCTGAAAATGAAAAGACATATTCTACGGGCGGTTTCGATTTAACAAAAGAGGGAAAATATCGACTTCGCTGTGATTTCTATCCGGGCAACGGAACGCTTTGCAGTACTTGGGTCGAGTTTACCGTTACTGCAAGTACGGAAGGAGAAAGAATATGGGATTCTCATCATCCTAATGACATTGAGAGCAATCCATATTTTTCAATTTCCGTACCCGCGCTCGGCAATGCAACTATTGAAATTAGGGATGACGGTGAGATCTACGCGGACGGAGAACATCTGCTCGGAGGAATCGGTTACGGCTGCGAGAGCTTCTATCTGAGCGATCTGACGGGGGACGGTTGTCCCGAATTATGTTTCGGTATGAGCTTTGGCAGCGGCATCGTGGATAAGAGGATCGAGATCATAGATTACACGACAAAGACATCAATATTTATTCTTTTGGATAGAAATTACCATGACTATTATCTGTTTTTGAGAGACGGTGTACTGTGTGTCAAAGAGACGGAATATATGAAACAGGATGCGGTCCGCACGGGCGCTTTAATCTGTAACGGCTCTGAGATTACAGTTTCGTGGGACAGCGAAGTAAACACAACTGTTGACACAGATCCTGCCCCCGCGCCGGGAGAACCGGT
>CASEEB010000008.1 GCA_949286815.1 uncultured Eubacteriales bacterium
TATCGCGCATAAGATAAGACCGTGTGCGCAGGCTTGCGGGATAAAGGCGATAAAAAGCGACGGTTTCGGCAGAGCCAAAATCGATGATTCTATATGCGTCGGTTGCGGACAGTGCATGGTGGCGTGTCCGTTCGGCGCTATTGCGGACAAATCGCAGATTTTCCAGCTTATACACGCGATCCGAAAGGGAGACTATGTGGTCGCGGCGGTCGCTCCCGCGATTGTAGGGCAGTTCGGCCCCGATGTGGGACTTGCCCAGATAAAGGGCGCGCTGGCCGAGCTTGGGTTTAAGGAGATGCACGAGGTGGCGATAGGAGCGGATGTGGGCGCTGCCGTGGAAGCGAGTCATTATGCCAATGAAGTCGCGACCGGAAAATTGCCTTTCCTGCTTACGTCCTGCTGTCCGGCATGGGCAATGCTGGCGAAAAAGCAGTTTCCCACAATGATAGACGAGGTGTCAAACGCGCTTACTCCCATGGTGGCGACGGCAAGGAGTATAAAACAGAAAAATCCCGACGCAAGAGTGGTGTTTATCGGTCCCTGCGCCGCAAAGAAGCTTGAGGCGGGAAGGACATCTGTGCGAAGCGACGTTGATTTTGTCATAACATTTGAAGAGCTTGCGGCTATGTTTGACGCAAAAGAGATTGATTTTTCAAACTATGAGGGAGACGAGTTTGAGGCGGAAGCCACCGGAGCGGGCAGGGGATACGCGTGTGCCGGAGGAGTCGCCTCGGCGATTGAAAGCTGCATAAATGAATATTATCCTGACGTACAGGTAAAAATAGAACATGCGGACGGTCTTGAAGAATGTAAAAAAATGCTCATGCTTGCTAAGGCGGGAAAGAAAAACGGCTGTCTTATCGAGGGAATGGGATGTCCGGGCGGATGCGTGGCGGGAGCGGGTACCTGTATTTCCGTGGCAAAGGCCACGGATTCGGTGAAAAAGCTTGTCGCCGAAACGGAAAAGAGAATACCCGAAAAAGAGCTTTCGGAAATCGAGTTGCCCTGACGTAAATATAAAATACAGGAGGTATAGTATGCACTGCACGAAAAAAATCACCGACAGTCTGACCTGGATAGGCGGAAACGACCGCCGGCTTGCCATGTTTGAGGGAGTATATTCGGTTCCGGGAGGAGTATCATACAATTCCTATTTGCTTGAGGATGAAAAGACCGTGATCTTTGATACGGTTGACAAGGCAGTAAGCAAAATATTTTTTGAGAATATAAAATATATTCTGAAAGACAGAGAACCCGATTATCTTGTGGTTCATCACATGGAGCCTGACCATTCCGCGTCGCTTGAGGAGCTTTTGGTGAGATATCCTCGCATTAAAGTCGTCTGCAATTCAAAAATTGCCGCCATGATAAAACAGTTTTTTGATTTTGATATTGAATCTAATCTCTACTTGGTCAATGAGGGAGACCGGTTGTCTGTCGGCAAACATATCCGCACGTTTGTAAACGCTCCGATGGTGCATTGGCCTGAGGTTATGGTGTCGTATGAGGAGACCGAGCAGATACTGTTTTCGGCGGACGCTTTCGGGCATTTCGGCGCGCTTAACGGTGCGATTTTTGCCGATGAAGTCGATTTTGACCGGGATTACCTTGATGAGGCGAGAAGGTATTACTCAAACATTGTGGGTAAATACGGGACGATGGTTCAGTCGCTTCTGAAAAAGATGTCCGCCCTTAAAGTGAGCATGATTTGTCCGCTCCACGGATTTGTATGGAGAAAAGAAATCGATTATTTTGTAGAAAAATATAAAAAATGGAGCGCATATATACCGGAGGAATACGGCGTTGTAATTGCTTACGCGTCGATTTACGGCAATACGGAAAACGCGGCTGAGACGCTTTCTTCGATTCTCAGGGACAGGGGTGTTAAGACCGAAATGTATGATGTCTCGGTAACTCCGGCGTCGGACATAATTTCCGCGGCATTTAAGTACAGCCATATTATATTGGCGTCGCCGACGTATAACGCCGGAATATTCGTGACTATGGAGGCGCTTGTCAGGGACATAGAGGCTCATAATCTTCAGAACCGGACATACGGATTTATGCAGAACGGCTCATGGGCTCCCGCGTCCGGTAAACTGATGAAGGATATTATCTCTTCAATCAAAAACGTAAAAATTATTGAAAGTACCGTGGATATACGTTCTTCCTTAAAATCCGGAAATCTTGAACAGATAAACGCTATGGCGGATGAGATAGTTTCCACAATGCCGAAGCGGGAAAACGTCAAAACCGGAGAAATAGAAAACAGCGCCATGTTTACGGTTTCGTACGGTCTGTACGCGCTGTTTACAAAGAACTCCGAAAAAGACAATGCCTGCATAATAAATACGGTTTTACAGGTAACCGATAATCCGAAACGGATCAGCATTTGCGTGAACAAATCAAATTACTCAAACACT
>CASEEB010000009.1 GCA_949286815.1 uncultured Eubacteriales bacterium
GACCAAACGGGCGACGTAATGTTTTACGGCAAAGGCGCCGGAAAAGAGGCTACCGCAAGCGCTGTTGTCGCCGATGTAATCGACTGCGTCAAACACATAGGCGCGCGGAAATACCTTTCATGGGAGGACGGCTCGGCAGACTTTGTAGACAACACCGCCGACCTTGCAACAAAGCTTTACGTCCGCGCAGTTTCATCAGACTTTGAGGGTCTTGTAAAGCAGATTAAGAGCATCTTCCCCGGAATTTCGTGTGTAAAAAACAAATTCCGCGGTGAAATTGCTTTTATTACGGACGAAGAGCCTGAAAGCGTGCTGCGCTCAAAAATATCAAAAATACAAAATGCAGATTCTGTCAAGGTGCTCCACACCTTGTTCTGATAAATCAGGGGGTTTTTAACAATGTCACTCATAGTAAAGAAGTTCGGCGGTTCTTCGGTTGCCAACGCCGAAAGAGTCTTCAATGTCGCCAAAATAATAATAGAAGACTACAAAAAAGGAAACGATGTCGTTGTTGTAGTATCCGCTCAGGGCGACACAACTGACGACCTTATCGACAAGGCAAACGAAATAAATCCGGACGGCGGCTCAAAGCGCGAGCTTGATATGCTGCTCTCCGCAGGCGAACAGATTTCAATAGCTCTGCTTGCCATGGCTATTGAAAAACTCGGTTTTCCGGTAATTTCTCTGCTCGGCTGGCAGGCAGGCTTTTCAACCGATTCCAATCACGGAATTGCACGCATTAAAAACGTAAATTCGGAGCGTATCCGCAATGAGATCGCAAAGCGCAATATAGTTATAGTCGCCGGATTCCAGGGTCTTAACAAGTACGATGACATAACCACTCTCGGAAGAGGCGGTTCGGATACAAGCGCGGTAGCTATTGCAGCTTCGATGAAAGCTGATGTCTGCCAGATATACACGGACGTTGACGGTGTTTACACCGCCGATCCGAGAAAAGTGCCGACCGCGAAAAAGCTCGACTCAATAACATACGACGAAATGCTTGAGCTTGCCACCCTCGGTGCGCAGGTACTCAACAACCGTTCGGTGGAAATGGCTAAAAAATACAATGTGGAGCTTGAAGTGCTTTCAAGTCTCGAAAACAAACCCGGAACAATCGTAAAGGAGACGGTAAAAATGGAAAAAACTTTAATAAGAGGCGTAGCCAAGGACAGCAATGTTGCGACTATATCGGTAGTGGGACTTCAGGACACTCCCGGTGTAGCATTCAAAATCTTCAACAAGCTCGCGCAGCACAAAATAAATGTTGACATTATACTTCAGTCAGTCGGTCGCGACAGCACAAAGGACATAACCTTTACCGTTCCGAAAAGTGATGGCAAAACTGCAGTACAGTCTATAAACTCACTTAAGGACAGTCTCAATTATAAAGAAGTTACACTTGATGAGTCGGTAGCGAAGGTTTCCGTTGTGGGAGCCGGTATGGAAAGTCACCCGGGTGTTGCCTCCAAGATGTTTGAGGCGCTTTACGATGCTGGAATAAATATCCGTATGATTTCCACAAGCGAAATCAAAATTTCCGTACTTATCGACGCTGAATACGCCGATAAGGCAGTAAGAGCCGTACACGACGCTTTTATATCATAATAAATCTGTAAATAAAAAGCATACCGGAAGAGTGAAGGCTGATAAGCCAGACATCTTCCGGTATGCTTTTTTATAGTTTTATTTTATTCCGTGTTTCTTCTCAAACCGGTCGGCAAGAGCCGTGCAACCGAGAATAATATCATCGTAGGTTTTGTCGAAATCTCCGGTGTACCACGGATCGGCGACGCTGCGTTCATCATCGGTAAAGCTCAAAAGCAGCTTTATCTTACCTTCACGGTCGCCTCCGAAGAAAGAAAGCATATTTCTGATATTACTGCTGTCCATTCCGATTATGTAATCGTATTTTTCGTAATCGGAGCGTTTGATTACCGTGGCGAAGTGCTGTTCAAACGGCACTCCTTTCTCGGACAGTTTTCTGCGTGTACCGTAATGCATTTGATTTCCCTCTTCCTCCCTGCTCGTGGCAGCAGAAGCAATAAAAAAACGTTCGCTCATATTCCTGTCAGACACTATTTTTTTCATAACAAATTCCGCCATAGGCGAGCGGCATATATTACCGAGGCAGACAAAAAGAACAGATATTTTTTCCATAAACTCTCCCTATTAAAAGAGGATATCCTTACCGGATATCCTCAAATTTATTTCATTGCCTTTACTTCGTCGAAGGTTTCGGTAACCTCACTGTCAGGCGCTTTTGTAAGAAGACTTACTATCACTATCGCCAGAGACGCGAAAACAAATGCCGGCAAAAGCTCATATATATCAAGTATCGTTCC
>CASEEB010000010.1 GCA_949286815.1 uncultured Eubacteriales bacterium
CATGTCTATCATGACCGAGGAATACTCGTCATCGGACACTTGAAACGACCCGAAACTTATCTGTTCGACTCTGCCGTTATTTTTGTTTTCAGCCGAAATATTCAAATCAAAATATTTTGAGGAAGACTGGTCGCCAAAGAAGTCAACGGCCGATATCTGATTGAAGCCTTCCTCTGTAAGTATGATTTTCCCGTAATCCACAGTATTGTCATAATAATATTTAACTCCGGTAACCTTAAGGTCGTAGCCGATATTTTCAAACCTGTCTATATAGTCGCGCAAAAGAGTATCCTTGCCGTAAACCTGCTGCCATGCTATCGGAAGAACAAGCATCGCCTCATCGGGCGCTTCGGGCGCCCTTCCCACATCGGGCTTTATGCTGCCGTCAACATTGTATCTGAGAGAAACATACAAATATTGATTTCCCAGCAATTCAGACATTGTAACGTTGCTGTCAAAAAGAGAATCGTAATGTATGTAGCTCTCGGCGCCTACTTCATCCGCCACTTTGCTCAACTCATCGTCGCTTATCACCTTACCGTCCTGTCTGATAATTACCGTTCTTCCGTCAATATGCGTAAACATATAATTTTTCTTAAACGCGTCAAGGTCGGTTACACACCAAGCCGTGGCAAAGAAGGTTCCGAGAATCGCGATAATCATAAGTATACACATAAAAGTTGTCAGCTTGGGCATAGAAGTAAAACGGTGCCAACCAAGCTCCAGACCCTTTTTAAAGGTCCTTTCCTTTTTCTCAGATGTCTGAGGTTCCGTATACTGTATTTTTTTTGTATCCTTAAGTACCTCGTCTCTCTCCACGCTTCCGTCAAATATCCGGATCTCACGGGTAGCGTATTTCTCAACCTGCGAAAAACTGTGGGTGACGATAATCACAAGCTTTTCCTTGGATATCTCCGCAAGCAGCTTTATAATTTCCTCAGAGGTCTGGGAGTCAAGGTTTCCCGTCGGCTCGTCCGCTAAAATCACAGGACTGTCCTTTGCGAGCGCTCTGGCGATTACCGTCCTCTGCTTCTGACCGCCGGAAAGTTTTGAGCCCTTATGATTCTTGAACTTAGTCATTCCCACACGCTCAATAAGTTCAAGCGCCCGTTTGCGTCTTTCACTTCTCGATTCAATATCGGACAGCGCCAGCTCCACATTCTGCAGCACCGTGAAGCTGTCAATTATATTATAATCCTGAAAAATAAACGAAATATACTTCTGCCTGTATATTTCCCAGTCGGCCTGCGAATAGTGAGAAGTTCCCTCGCCCTGTATATACAGTTCACCCTCCTCATACGTATCCATACCGCTGATAATATTAAGCAAAGTTGTTTTTCCGCTCCCTGATTTTCCCGTAACGGCAACAAACTCGCCGATATCGAACTCAAGGTTGACGCCGCGTATTCCGACCGCGACCGAGTTCTCGGAAACATAGATTTTTCCGATATCCTGCAACTTCAGCAATGACATTTCAATTTACATACCTTTCTTAGATTTCTCGGCGGATACCCTCATATCCGGTATACGGGATAAAATCGCGCGATGACCCGTCACCTGAATCTTTTTCGTATATACCGACCTGTAAAATTACTTGCGATAACCTTTTGTCAAACATTAGGTACTTTAGCATAAATATGATATCATAATACATTTTAAAATTCAAGGTCAATTATTATTAAGATTTTATTAATATCCATGCGTATTTTGACATGACAAAAAATATCTTAATTTAATTTTAAAATGTCTGAATAACTTTCTTTTTACATATTTATAAGTCCGAGTGTATCCGGGTGTTCGATTTTGAAATTTTGCCCGAATTTTTGTCTTTAATTTTTTTTTGACGCAAAATGAAAAAGCGCGTCAATCCGCCATACAATACGGTCGCACTCTCCAAAATCCACAGTTATTTTGTCGCAATGTTTTTATTGACACAGGGTATATTAGTTGTTATAATTGCCCTTACAAGGTTCGCGTGCCTTAAGGATAAGATGCGCACTTATCCGATTAAAAAAATCAGGAGGTACGTCCATGAAAAATTCAAGGACAAAATTTTATTTATCGGCAGCGGCAGTGCTTGTCACGGTAGCATGTATTTTATGTTTTTCATCATGTGCCAACAGTGACGATATTGAAGACCCTATCGAAAGCGCGTCTTTTGAAAACGAGCTGCCCACAATGCAAACTCAGGATACAAGTCAGCTTATACAGTATCCGGGATATCCCAATCAATATCCTGGCGGAATTTATTATGACCCGTCGTATATGAATCCGGGCTATCAGACACAGACAACTCAGCCCGTGGAAAATGAAACCGAAGAAGAGGAAGACGTCTCAGGGGGACTGGTCTTTGTTTCAAACGGAAACGGCACCTGCACTCTGACCGGACCCGGAAACTGCACTGACACCTGTATCGTCATCCCTGAAAAAAGTCCCGCGGGAGATATCGTGACTACGGTCGCTGAAAGAGCATTTTACGGATGCACGTTCATTAACGCCATACAGATACCCTCGACAGTATTGAACATCGGGAATATGGCGTTCGCGAACTGTACTTCTCTCGTATATATATCAGTAAGTCAGGACAACCCGTCATACAAGGACGCGGGAGGCGTTCTTTATTCAAAGGACGGTTCCTCTCTTATTCTCTATCCCTCCGCAAAAGGAGGCTCAAGCGTCACGATCTCAAACAGTGTGACAAAGATTGCCGACATGGCTTTTTATAAGTGCGACGCTCTCAGAGTCATAAGCTACGACGGTACTCAGGCGGAATGGGCGCGTATAAATATCGGACAGAACAACTACGGTCTTTATACGGCGTCGGTTTCATTTACCGACAGCGGCAAGTAACCTCGTCTGACGTAACGGCGGCAAAATTCAAAACCGTAAAAAGCTTCCGAAAATTTCCCGTACATATTGACATCTTCCCGATATGATGTTATACTATGCTTGAAAATTTCATCAGAAAGGAAACAATATATGTACGGTAAAAATGTCTGGATGGTAGCCGACGGTTACATGAGCGACTCCGCAAAAGGAGAATTCGTAAGCCATGAGGCCATTTGCGTCCTCAATCTCTCGGGAGAGGACGCTAATATCAACATCACGCTTTATTTTGAAGACGCCGAGCCTATGAGAGGCATACACGCGGTCTGCAAAAACGAACGCACAAACCACATCCGGCTCGACAAAATCGTCACCGACGACGGCAGAAAAATTCCCAAAAACACCCCTTATGCCGTTCTTGTGGAAAGCGACAGACCGGTGGTGGTTCAGTCTTCAAGGCTTGATGTCTCACAGCCCGAGTACGCGCTTATGACCACAATCGCTTATTGAAAAAAGCACAAAAATGATTAAAAACGGGTATAAAAACAACCTCAAAGTTGCTTTTATCCCGTTTTTTCTTTAACTCAAATTTTTAATCAAAACAGGTGTATTGGTTCCGGTGAAATTTCACCATTTGTTGAACTCGGAAAGCTCAAGTCCCTCATTGTTTTCCAGCGCCCAGTTCACCGCCCATATACCGGGGAAAATCAGCAGATCGTTTCCCTTTATATCCCTGACGCGTCTTGTATCTCCCGAAAGCTTCAGCGCCGAAAGCCCGACGGGACTGCGCTCAATATACCTTATCTGGTCGTGAGGCATATCCATTCGCGAATATTCCACACCGTATTCGCTCTGCATTCTGAATTTGAGCACGTCAAACTGAAGAAGTCCCACGACGCCGACAATTACCCTCTCCATGCCCGAATCGGGAAGGAAAAAAATCTGAATTGCGCCCTCCTGCGCTATCTGTTCCATTCCCTTGGCAAACTGCTTGCGCTTCATCGAGTCAATCTGTTCTATCACCGCGAAATGCTCCGGGGCAAAAGTGGGTATTCCCCTGAACCGTACCTTCAGCGGAGGTTGACAAACAGTATCACCGATTGAGAATATACCGGGGTCGAAAACTCCGATTATATCTCCCGCGTAAGCCTCGTCTATGACTTCTCTTTCCTGTGCCATCATCTGCTGAGGCTGTGAAAGTCGTATCATCTTTCCCTGATTTACATGCAGATACTCGCTGCCCTTTTCAAATTTTCCCGAACAAATGCGCATAAACGCTATCCTGTCCCTATGCGCTTTATTCATATTCGCCTGTATCTTAAACACGAACGCGGAAAAATTCTCGTCAAAGGGAGAAACCTCTCCGTCCTCGGTCTCTCTGCCAAGCGGAGGAGTGGTCATTTTCAGAAAATGCTCAAGAAATGTTTCTATTCCGAAATTATTGAGCGCCGACCCGAAAAACACGGGGCTGAGCTTTCCGCATCTTACTTTTTCCAGGTCAAAATCAAAGCATGCCCCGTCAAGCAGTTCAATCTGCTCCGCAAGAATCTCACGAAGATGCGCTCCGATAAGCATATCGAGCTTTTCGGTCTGTGTAATATCACATTCAATCGCCCGAAGACGTTCCCTGCCGCCGTGAAAATTGTCGAACGTAAGGATGCATTTTTTGTCTCTCTCGTAGACGCCCTTGAAAGTCTGTCCGCACGAAATCGGCCAATTCATCGGATACGTGCCTATGCCGAATTCGCTCTCAAGCTCGTCCATGAGGTCAAACGGGTCCTTGGCTTCCCTGTCAAGTTTGTTTATAAACGTAAAAATAGGAATATGCCTCATAGCGCATACCCTGAAAAGCTTTCTTGTCTGAGCTTCTATTCCCTTTGCGGCGTCTATTACCATGACCGCGCTGTCCGCCGCCATCAGAGTGCGGTAAGTGTCCTCCGAAAAATCCTGATGTCCGGGCGTATCAAGAATATTGATACAGTACCCCTCATATTCAAACTGCATAACCGATGAAGTCACCGAAATTCCTCTCTGCTTTTCAAGCTCCATCCAGTCCGAAACAGCGTGCTTGTCCCCCTGCTTTCCCCTGACCGAGCCCGCCGACTGTATCGCTCCTCCGTACAGCAGAAATTTCTCTGTCAGTGTTGTTTTTCCGGCGTCGGGATGCGAAATTATCGCAAAAGTCCTCCGCCGGCTTATTTCCTCTCTCAAATCCGACAATGTTTTACTCCCGTAATTATAAATTCTTATCAAAAATTAATCTCAGTCAACAAATTATTGACGTTTACACTATTTAATATTATATCACCGCGGCAATTGTATGTCAAGAGCGGACGATTATCAATTTGTAATCAAATTTACCTGTCAGGACGGGGATTTGGCGTTATATTTCACAAATTTGTACATGCTGTAAGCTTTGAGTAAATTATTTTTAAATTACGCCAAACTATTGCAAATTAAAATCGCTTATGATATAATTATAATCAACCTTATATGTTTGTATACGCTTTAAGTTATCTCCGACATATGATATTCGCTTGTCCGCGTCAAAACTTTTCGTTTACGGACAGCGGCATTGCAGCATATTTTAAATCCATTAATTGAAAAGAAAGGCATGAATACCGAAATGGCAAAAGTCAATGAAAAATTTCAGGCCCTTAACGGCAGCATGACAGACCCACGGACAAGAAGATATCTTGTTCCCAAAAGAATTGTTCTGACAAAGGGGGACGTAAAGGACCCCGAAACTCTTCTTGTCGAAAAAAGCAACCAGATAACGCTCGTTACAGGTCCTCACTGCACTCTTGAAAACCACAAGGGACAGCCCAACGCCGCGGTGCTTGTGGATTTCGGGATAGAATTTTCCGGAAGCGCAAGACTCATGATATGGGGAGTCAGAGGAAGAAACAACCGCGCCGACATTCTGGTACGCTTCGGCGAAAGCGTAAGCGAGGCGATGACACCCATATTTGAAAAAAACACTACCAACGACCACGCGATCCGCGACAGGGTGATGAACGTAGGATTTTTGTCCGCGAATGAGACAAACGAATCGGGATACCGTTTTGCATACATAGAGCTTCTTGAAGAAGAAGGACTTGTGGAACTTAAAGCCATTCAGGGTGTTTTTGCTTACCGCGACCTTGAATACAAAGGTTCGTTCGAATGTTCCGACGAGCTTATTACAAAAATATGGGACACGGCGGCATATACCGCGCATCTCAACATGCAGGAATATCTGTGGGACGGAATCAAGAGGGACAGGCTTGTTTGGATAGGCGACATGCACACCGAGGTCAACACCATACTTACCACTTTCGGATTTGATGAAATAATTCCGAATTCACTTGACATCGTCCGGGATGAAACTCCTGTCGGAAACTGGATGAACGGCATATCTTCTTATTCGATATGGTGGCTGCTTATACATTGCGATCTTTACCGCGCGACCGG
>CASEEB010000011.1 GCA_949286815.1 uncultured Eubacteriales bacterium
GGGTATTTGTCAAGTGGTTTTTAAAAAATTTTTATTTTTATTCGAAAATAAAAAGGATACTCAATATCCTGTGATAAAGAGTATCCTTAATTTCATAAGATTTTATTTAATTTCAGGTTATTCTAAGAAAAATTGTCCGAATTTTTAAAAGATTAATCTTTTTTACGTCCTCTTATGTTTCCGCATATTCCAAACAGCACGGCACAGAAAACCGCGGCAAACATCAGACAGGCTCCGCTTCCGGACGATTTGCAACCCTCGCGGCAGCCGCTCTCCCCTGTGCCTGCCGTAGATTGGGACTCTCCGCTGTCCTCCTGTATATTCCCGGTATCTGTTTCAAATGAATCTATTTCCTGACCATAATACAAATCGGTAAGTCTGGTGTCAGGCGTAAAATCAGTATCCTGCCCTTTTACCGTAAGCTTTTCGCCTGACGAATCGGGAGTTTCGGGCGCTTTTTCCTTAAACGAGATATCTATATTGTCGTAAATTATTGTCTGTTCTCTCGTGGTTATGGCAATCTGAGAGCCTTTGGAATTAAGTCTTGTATTTTCAAGCTCAAGCAGATTTTCATCATCCGATGAGAAAACGCTCACCTTTCCGTAATATTCGCTGTCCGTACCGTCCGATTCATAGGACACTCCCGGATTTTCAAGGATAAGGTACGCGATAAAAGTATCATTTATATATATTTCAACTCTCTGTCCGTCGTCGGTAACCTTTAAATTGAAAAAATCATCGTCCAGGGTCATTCCGTCAGGATAGTCTACAACAACATCCTTTGAGGCAACGGTAATTCCGTCGGTCACATATCTTTTTATCTTTATCAGCAGTGAATCCTCTCCGGGGTAAAGTCCTATGCCGCTTCCGGCGACCGAGGACGCCCCCTCTTTTCCGCCGTTTTCGGCATACCAGTCCCACTCATAATAATTGAGTACCTGATAAACCTCCTGCCCCGCCGCGTTTGAATGCGCGGGATTGTACGGGGTAAATATACCGGGCATCTCTCCTCTTACATACACGGCAGAGTTCCCCGTATCCACAAGTTTCAGATCTACCGAGAAAGTGTAACTTCCCTGTATGTCGTACCACGTGCGCAGATCCGCGTACCCGGTATGGTTTACATAATTGTTTCCGTTCTCATTGACGATCCTCGCGATGCTTGTAGAGGTTCCTTCTTTGAATTCAAACACTTCTACGGCGCTCGTGCTCTTTATGTCCGCGCCGGAGCTGACATCCTCAAAATCAAGACTAATATTTACGTCTCTGTAGCCGTTTTCATCGACCTCGTATCCCGTCTCAGGCTCTCTTGAGGGTCTGTTTATGACCGGTTCCTGTATTTCGGGCGTCTGAGATTTGTCGAATTTGTCATCGCTGCAGCTGTCGGTTCTGTATACAAATGAATATCTGTCGTTGGGAGCGGCGTCTCCGGTGTCCATGAATTCCATAAGGTCTCCGTCATCGGTGGAATTGTCCGCCCATTTAAAGAGCAGTTCATTGGCTGTACCGTCAAGTCCCAACATAGCCTTGGGAATCTTTACTACCATATATTTACCCTCAAGATAATACTCGGCAACGCCCACAATTTCGCCTTCCCATGTATTGTCCTTGAATTTTTCAACCGATACCACATACGAATCCCTGTCTCTGTTTATGGCATAGTCATATCCTCCCCAACCCGTGGAAATGTCACTGTCGGTATTTATATAGAGGTTCATCCAATTGGAGCCGTTGTCTATCACTATGTCGTTGACACACTTC
>CASEEB010000012.1 GCA_949286815.1 uncultured Eubacteriales bacterium
CTCGCGAAACCCTCGTCCGCCAGATTGTCGTATTCTTCCTCGGATTTCATCTCAAGTATGGCTTTCCGGACTGTTTCCGGGGTCTGGTCGGGAAGCCAAAGCCGTTTGAATTGTTTCCCGGTTCTTTCAAGCGCGCCGGTCTTTTCCACACAGATGCGGATGATTATTTCACCCTCGCGGTCTGAGTCCCCGGCGTTTACTATTGTATCCACGTCTTCGCGGCAGCAAAGGTATTTGATTGTTTCAAACTGCTTAAGCGTGCCGGGATCCGGTTTTTTGTCCGAGCCGGTTTTAAGCTTGAATTCAAAATGCTCGGGAAAACACGGAATGTTCTCAAGCGACCATTTACCCGAGGTTTTTGTGTAATCTTCAATATCGCACAAAGAAAAAAGATGCCCGAACGCCCATGTTACAAGATAATTGCCTCCTTCATAATATCCGTTTTTCTTTTTCATTTCCGTATTTGACGGTATATTTTGAATTCCCGCGACAATATTTCTCGCAAGGCTTGGCTTTTCCGCAATGATTACAGTCATATGTAGCCTTTCTTATTCCGATCTTTTGCTCTGTTTAACTCCTTGATAAACCGGAATTTAGCAAAGTTGTTTATCCAATCCCTGAAAAATTCCGACTGTGCATTTGTGTGAAACCGATACTCTCGTTTTTCGGGTCGTCATAATACGGATTTTCGTTTTTCACAACCGTATTTTTTAAAATTTCCGCGCAATGCCGCAGTGGAACGAACATAATGACCGATTGTCCGAATCGGTCACTATTCTTATTGTCAATTGTCGATTTATTTTATCATAAATTCTGTATTTTGTCAATAGAATCGGGAAGTGTGTATACGGCACAAAAAACAGACCTGTCGCAAAGTTGGGACAGGTCACAAAATTTTTTTATGCGTTACGGCTGATAATTGTCAAAGAAATTGAACAGATTCTGGTAATATCTCTTATAGCTCCGCTCGTTTCTTTTCCATGTCGAAGCCCAGTTGTCGTTATTCGCCGCCACAAGCTCCTGCATGAGGAACGCGGCTCCGCTCCATGAGTTGTATATAAAACCGAAATCAAAAACCCTGCTGTCCAGAATCATGTCAAGTATCTGCGAGGAAATTTCATCCTTCATGCCCTGATATTTCAATGCTCTGCTGTAGTATTCGGGCATTACAAGTATATAAGTCTGAGCGCACAGCGCTTCGGTGACCGCGCCGGTAAGCGCCATCTCTTCTTCCGTGTTGATTGATTTCGGAACGGCAAGTACATCGTGAGCGCCGTTTGACATGGTGTGATATTCTTCTTGCTCCACGTTCCACTTGGGGTACGGAATAAGCCCTATGTTATTCATGTCCCCGAAGTAGGAGAGCGAGTTTCCGACTTCTCCCATACAGAAAACGGCTCTTTCATCCATAAAGATATCATATGATATGTCACGGTCACTGGTTGCGTAAGTACCCGCGTTGTCATGCGCAAGGTTATTTAGCTGAACCACTATTTCCGGCATTTTTTCGGTATTAAGCGCGAGGGTGAGAGTGCCGTCGCTGTTTCTTTGCATTATCGGGTTGTCAAACGCCCATTGAAAAGCGGCCGTATGTGTTCCGCCGGTCCTCATTGAAAGACCGTAAAAATCGTTTTCATCCACCTTTGAATTTGAGTTCAGGTCGGAGTAGATATCCTTTGACAGTTCCGTGAGTTTGCCCAGCGTCCATTCTCCGTTGAGTACCGTTTGGTAAATGTCTCCGAGAGCATATTCTTCGGCGAGCGTTTTGTTGAAATACATGCAGAATGTATATGCCATGGCGGTCAAAGCGTAGTCGCCGACCGCGAAAAAAGCTATTCCGTTGTATGTACTGTCCTCGACCGTGCTCGATGACCACCAGGGATTTTCAAAGTCAACATAGGGAAGTTCGTACCAGTTTCTCAGACAGTCTTTGAGTATTACCTGTCCGAGACTTATTACATGATGGCTTACGAGATCATATGTATCGTCCTGCGTTTTGACTGCCTTTTCTATCTCACTCAGTATTTCCGGGTCGCTCTTGGAGTAGTCTTCGTAAAACTCTATATTGAGATTTTCACATACCGTCAGGTTTCGCAGATATATTGAGTCATCCACATTGTCTCCCGTCATTTCTTCGACATAGAAATCGTATACAGATACAGGTTGAGCAAGTACGGTAAATTCTTCTCCCTCAAAATCCAAGTCGGGAAATTCATAAGTCAGTTCGCTCTCCGCGTCGGTGATCCCGGACTCCGCGCCTGCCGCGGGTTTGTCTGTTGAAGTCTCATTGCTTTTGTTGTCAGACTCGTTTGCGCATCCCGGGAAAAGCAGTAAAATTGACAGGGAAGCCAGAATCAGGCAAGTCATTTTGATAAATAAACGGCGTTTTGGCATATATATCCTCCTTAAAATTTTATATATTATTACATAAAAAGATTAATATAAAGTGAGTTTATATCATAAATTCGATGAAATTTATATATTTATGTAATAATATTTGTGCCGCCAATCTGCAACTGTAAAGATTATAACACATCCAGGTTAAAACGGAAATCCTGTTATATTTAAAATTAAGTAAAATCAGAAACATCCTCGAGATTGCAACAATTTAAGGTTCATGTTGTTAAATATTATATGCGCCGTAAAGGTTGCATTGCCGCTTTTTATGTAATATTTGTAATAATAATGATTGACAAACAGGACAAAATAGTGTATAATAACATGATGAATGAAAATGCGGCTTGAGAAAGGGCTTTATCAGATATGAACAATTATGTGATTATAACCGATTCTTCATGTGATCTGCCGGTCTCACTGGCAGATGAGCTTGGAGTAAAAGTGCTTCAGCTTGAAGTCAACATAGAAGGAGAGCGGACAAAGTTCAACAACGAAATTGACATAAAGGATTTTTACGCGACTTTGCGTACAAAAAAAGCGGTGACGACGTCCGCGGTAAATATAGACAGATTTCTCGGTGTATTTGAAAAAGAGCTTGCCGACGGAAACGATATACTTTATATAGGCTTTTCATCCGGTCTGTCATCTACGTACAGTGCCGGGAAAAGCGCGGCGGACGAGCTGAGCGAAAAATATCCGGACAATAAAATACTGACGGTGGATTCGCTTTCCGCGTCTCTCGGTCAGGGTCTTTTGGTGACTCTTGCCGCGAGAAAGAAATCCGAGGGGGCTACGATTGAGGAGCTTTGCCGATACGTGGAAGAGACAAAGTGGCATCTTTGCCATTGGTTTACCGTCGACGACCTTTTCTTTCTTAAAAGAGGGGGACGCGTATCCGCGGCGACCGCGGTCTTGGGAACCATGCTGTCCATAAAGCCGGTGCTTCATATGGACAACGAAGGACATCTTATAAATGTGGAAAAGGCAAGAGGCAGGCAATCCTCGATAAAGGCGTTGCTCGAACACATGAAAAAACTGGCAATAGAGCCGCAAAAACAGACAATTTACATCAGTCACGGCGATTGCTATGACGAGGCGAAGTCTTTGGCCGATATGATAAAAGCCGAATTCGGAATAAACGACATACTGATATCCGAGGTAGGACCGGTTATTGGGGCTCATTCGGGACCCGGTACGATAGCGTTGTTCTTTTTAGGCAGCGAAAGATAAAATTATGTCTGTTTTCCCGCGTGAATACGTATACGGGAAAAGTATTCTGAATTTGGAGGTCCTATGGAGATTACTGGAAATCTGTACTGCGGCATGGTGATGTCCGCCGCCAACTTTCTCGGTAACAATAAAGAGAAGATAAATAATCTGAATGTTTTTCCGGTTCCGGACGGAGATACCGGAATTAACATGAGCCTTACGATGAGCACCCTTTATAAGGTTGAAAAAGACCTTCCGTTGGGGGAAGCTGCCCAGAAAGTTGCCGGACTTATGCTCAGAAGCGCAAGGGGAAATTCGGGCGCCATTCTTTCGCTGTTTTTCAGAGGTATCGCTAAAGCGCTCAAGGGCGCTGTAATCGGAGAAAACCGTCATATTGTCCTCGCGCTTGAAAAGGGAACCGAGGAAGCCTACAGGGCGGTCATGAATCCCACAGAGGGGACCATGCTTACCGTTATGCGCGTTTGCGCGGAAAGCGCGCGAAAGGCTTACGACAAAAATCCGGATATAGGCGGTACCGCGCTCTTTAAAATCATTGAGGAAAGCGCTTCGGAAGCGCTTGAAAACACCCCGGAGCTTTTGCCCGTGCTCAAGCAGGCGGGAGTGGTGGACGCCGGAGGATTCGGATTTCTTTGTGTTATAAAGGGAATGCGTGCTGCGTATATGGGGGATCCCGTAGAGACGCCGGTACAAAGGGAAGAGACCGACACCCCGGAACATACCGATGGGGCAAGTTTTTCTGAGTTTGACACTGAGGATATAAAGTTTGCATACTGTACCGAATGCATTATTGACAAAAACGAGAAATATGCCGGAGAAGACACCGCGAAGGAACTGTATGAATTTATCATGGGCATAGGAGACAGCGCGGTATTTGTCGACGATGAGAGCATTGTCAAGCTTCATGTTCATACGAATGACCCGGGCGCTGTTCTTTCCAAAGCGATTGAGTTCGGAAGCCTCGCCTCGGTCAAGATCGAAAATATGAAAAATCAGCATACGGCGCTTGCCGGCGGAGCTGATAAATCCGAATTGAAAAAGAATGTAAGGATTGATAAAAAATACGGTTTTGTCAGCGTCTGCATGGGAGAGGGCATCAGCGCCATGTTCAGGGACATAGGGGTCGATACCGTCATAGAGGGCGGACAGACTATGAACCCCAGCACACAGGAGATAATTGACGCGGTGATGAAAACGCCGTCGGAATACGTATTCATACTTCCCAACAATAAAAATATAAAAATGGTGGCGATGCAGGCGTCTGAACTGATAAGCGAAAGAAAAGCGATAGTTATACCGACCGACACCGTGCCGCAGGGAATATCGGCGATGATTGCCTACAATCCGGATTCTCAGGCGGATGAGGTCGAACGCGAAATGAAAGCCGCGGCAGAGCAGGTCACGTCAATGTCTGTTACTTACGCGGTGAGAGATACTCAGATAGACCGTTTCAGTATAAAAAAAGGGCAGTTTCTCGGACTTGTGGAAAATAAGATAGCGTGTGTAAGCGACAGCGCGGAAGGGTGTGTAAAGCAGCTTTCCAGAGGCATGACCGGAGCTTCGTATGTAACCGTGTTTTACGGTGAAAATATAAACGAGGAGCAGGCGGCAGGCGCGGGAGCGGTCATATCCGAAAAGATCGGCGGAGGCTGTGAGGTTGCGGTTCTTTTCGGAGGACAGCCGGTATACAGCTATATAATTTCGGTGGAATAAATAATCTTACTTTGGGGAACAGTCATTTGTTTCCCAATATTTAGCTTATCGCATTAAAACAATAGGTTGCATAAGCGCGGGCTTCGGATGGCTGACAAAGGTATTGTAACGGCCGGTCGGACTTTTTCGGAATCCCGCGCGGGTGTATGGTGAAGAAAAAGCGGCTGACTGCTATGCGTTATTACACGGTCTGTGTTTATATGTGGCCGGTTTTTGGTTTAAATTTTTGGTTGAAATGAATATTAATGCTGTCCGCAAGACAAGAATATCCATAAAATAAAGGAAAACTGACGGAGATAAAGATGGTATTTTCATCGCTGATTTTTTTGTTTGCCTTTCTGCCGCTTACTTTGGCGGTTTATTTTGCGGTGCCGTTCAGATTCAGGAATATCGCGCTGTTTGTCGTGAGCCTGATTTTTTACGGCTGGGGAGAGCCGCTTTACATTATTGTAATGATTTTCTCGATAGTTACCGCGTATGCTTTCGGCTTTCCTATCGGAAAATACCGTGACGTCAACAAAAAAAAGGCAAGATTTTTTCTTTGCCTGTCGCTGATTCTTAATCTGGCGATGCTCGCGTTTTTCAAATATTACAATTTTTTTGCCGAGAATCTGTCGCTTCTGCCGTTTCTTGAGGGGAAAATATCGACTATTGACGAGATAAGCTTTACTTTATTCGGCAAAAGCTATACTACCGATTTTTCGCTGCCGGTGGGAATTTCATTCTATACGTTTCAGATTATGTCGTATTCTATCGACCTTTACCGTAACGATGCGTCCTTACAAAAGAATTTTATTTCTTTCGGCACATATGTGACGTTGTTTCCGCAACTTGTGGCGGGACCGATTGTAAGATACAAGGATATAGATGACCAGCTTTCGGAGAGAAAAGAAAGCATTGAAAAATTTGCGAGCGGAGTCAGGAGATTCTGCTGCGGTCTGGGCAAAAAAATACTGCTCGGCGACGCGGCGTCCGCGCTTTATGAATATTTCAAGAGCGCCGACGGATTTGAGGGCAGCGTGGTCGGCGCCTGGATGATAATGATTTGCTTTACATTCCATATATACTTTGATTTTTCGGGATATTCGGATATGGCAATAGGACTCGGAAGGATGTTCGGCTTTGAGTTTGTGGAAAACTTCAATTATCCTTATATATCGAAGAGCATTACCGAATTCTGGAGAAGATGGCATATATCCCTTTCCACCTGGTTTAAGGAATATGTATATATACCTCTCGGAGGAAACAGAAGGGGATGGGCGATACAGCTGCGCAACATTGCCATTGTGTGGTTTCTTACCGGGTTCTGGCACGGCGCCGGTTGGAACTATATTATATGGGGTGTATATTTCGGCGCCGTTCTGATACTTGAAAAGACTTTTTTGCTTAAGCTATATGACAGGCTTCCCGTGGCGGTCTGTCACGTTTGGACATTGCTGCTTATAGGTATAGGATGGATTATATTTGCGTTTACCGATATGTCGTCGGGAATTGACATCATCGGAAAGCTTTTCGGAATAGGGGCGACTTCGTTTGCCTCGCACACGGCGCTTTATCAGATACTGCGGGCGTTGCCGCTTATGCTTGTCTGCGCCGTGGGTTCAACCCCATACCCGAAAAAGCTGCTTTCGCGTTTTGTCGTAAAGTACAAATGGACTTCATGGGCGGCATCCGCGGGAGCTGTGATGATCCTGATTGTTTGTACGGCATATCTTGCCGATTCTACTTTCAGTCCGTTTTTGTACTTTATATTCTGACATATTTGCCTGTGATTGATTTTTGCGTTTGGCAAGAGGAAAGGAATTTTGATTTATGAAAAAACTGTCCGACAAAATTCTGATTATATTGTTTGTTCTGTTTATAGGCGGATTCGGGATAGCGTTTTTTATACTGCCGGACAATGATTTTTCCGAAGAGGAAAACAGATATCTGCAGACATTTCCGGATTTCGGCATAGAAGAGCTTATCAACGGTGATTTTACCGAAAACATGAACAATTATTATGCCGACCAGTTTCCGTGGCGAAACGGGCTTGTCGGGATTAAAGGCGTCTGTGAGACCATTGCTCTGAAAGGCGAAAACAACGGCGTTCTTCTGGGCAGAGGCGGACAGCTTGCCGTAAGGCTTTTTGACGCGTACAAGGACAGACATACCGTCGTTGAGGATACGGATTACTTTTTTTCCGAAAACATACTGAAAGCAGCAGACGCGGTGAAAAAATTCGAGCAGAACAGCGAAATTCCGTTTACCGTGATGATACCTCCGAGAACGGTTGATGTGGCAAAATCGGCGTTTCTTTATCCGGACGAGCTGTCGGAGCGCTTGCAGGCGCTGCTTGACGAAAATCTTTCGGACAGCGCTTCATACCTTAATATTTCCGGGCTGCTGACAGACCTTTACGACAGCGGCGAGTATGTATATTACAGGACTGACCATCACTGGACGACAAAGGGCGCTTATGTGGCGTATTCGGAGATAATGAAAAAATGGGGGATGGAGGATCTTGTAATTGACGAGTCCGAATTCAAAAAGGAAGTGGTAACCGATTTCTACGGTACCACATGGTCAAGAGCGGGATATAAATTCATATCGCCGGACAGCCTTGAGATCTGGACTCTGCCTGATGACGATTTGTATGTGACTACGGTTTATGACAGAAAAAATACTGTCGATGACGAGGGAAACACTGTTACGGAAAAAGTTCCGGTCAAAAGCTTTACTTCGTTTTATAACAGAGAGTATCTTCAGAAAAAGGACAAATATTCGGTTTTCCTTGACGGGACACACGCGGAAATGACCGTTACGTATGAGGGAAACCGGGAAGGGGAGAGAGAAAAGATTCTGATAGCTAAGGATTCATTTGCAAATCCTGTGGTGACTTTTCTCGCCAGACACTTTGATATTGTGGTTGTGAATCTCGCTTCCGGTATGTGTGATCTGACCGCATACGCGCAGGAGTATGACTGTGACCGGATACTTGTGCTTTATAATCTTGAAAATCTGGTGGAGAATGAAAATCTCGCCAATATCAAATAATGTATTAAGTTCAGGTGGCGTAAATTCTGTTTTGTATATCGTATTTTATTATACAAAATAATGATGAAGTGTACGGATGCGGCAAAAATCTGTCTTGCATATAAAAGAAAATAACAAAACGGCGGCACTGCTTTTGGTTTGTGCTGCCGTTTTGTTTTCTGAAATTTATCAGAGCGCTGATGCGAAAACGCTCTGATATCACAGGTAAGTCCAAAGACATATCAATTAGAAAGCACCGCCGCAAATCGGGCCTGCGTGAATCTTCACGATTTTCAGTAAAGGCTTTGCCCGCCGAGCCAAGTCTGTATTTTATTAAACAGATGCGGCTGTATATCGGGATAAGTCAGTTTTTCCGGAAGGGTATCAAATAATCCGATTTCACTGATTTCGCTGCATTCGGATAATTGTCCGAGAATTTTAATATTTGCGCGGAACAGCATACCGTAGGAAATTTTGCCGTCTTTCTCAACTCCGTAGACCGAGACTTGTCTGATATCGGCGAGGGTGGCTCCCGTTTCTTCGGCAAGCTCTCTTCGCGCGGTTGTTTCGATTTCCTCTCCGGGTTCCCGATGTCCGCCGGGAATTTCCCATGTGCTCCGCTCCTTGTGGCGGCAGAATATCCATTTATTTTTATATTCAGATACTATAACCGCGTATTTAAGACATTCGTCTTCAATCTCGGAATTTTTGTAAAAAAAGACATTTGTCATTCGGTCTGCGATTTCTGAACGGCGTAAATTGTACCGCTGACTGTACACGCCGTTCTGATTGCCTCATTTTTTATTTGAAATTAATTGTTCCGGGAGGTCGCAAGATTGTTTGTAAGCAAGCCTGCGTTCCTTCTCCGTTTTAATAAGTTGCGTCAGAATTTTATTAAATAACTCTTGTCGCCAAGCTTATACCCGGCTATATATCTTTCCGCGGAATTTATGACTTTTACGTCGGTCGCGCCGTCAAGCGAGCACATTTTCTTTATTTGCCGTTTTTTTCTCTGATTGTATAAGCTTACATCGTCGGTAATTATATGCACTGACGTAAAAAGTCCTTCAAGCGTAATCAACAGATTCTGCTCGGAATCGCTGAGCTTTCTGTCAGTCATAAATTCTTTTTCATCGAGCGAAACAGGGCAGGGAACATTGACAAAAGCCCTGTTGTCAAGCATCCTTCTGAATACGATATCCGAAGCCGCGTTTTTGACCGACGCGCTCTCTCTGAAAATTCTGCCTCTCATAAAGACCGGCATATTGTCGGAAACCGCCTCGCAGCTTATCCGGCAGTAATCCGCAAGCCCGAACGCGGGCATCAGCGGGACGTTGTCGGCATATAACAGTTTTCCTCCGCAGCACTCGCGCAAAAATCTCATGGCGGCGCACATTTTCCCGCCACGGCTAAATCCTTTCGAGGGTATCAGCGCCGCGGCATAAAGATTGTTGAGTTTGATAAGGTCATATCCCCACATGAAAAGAATAGTGTGCAATACGCCTCGGATATATTCTCTGACCTCCGGTTTGCAGAAATCAAGCACATATAAATTGTTCTTGATTTTAAGATATTTTCCGTCGCGGTCCGTAATGAGCCAGTTTTTGTGAAGTCTTACTACCTCGGACTTTTCTTCCGCGGTAAAAGGAGAGACCGAGATACCCGCCAAAAGCTCCCGCTCATGCGCGTACTGAGCGAATTCTTTCAGGCCGACAGGAAACTTATCGGTGTCGGGTGACAGCCAGTCTCCGTTTGCGCAGTATTTGCTGTCGATTATAAATACGTTGGGTTTTACCGGGAATTTTTTCATTGCCTCCAGATTTTCGCAAAGGGTGTCTTCGCTGATCTCTTTTCCGGCAGTGCTGTACCCCACAAGCTTTTCCGCAAACGGCATCTCACGCTCTCCGAGCGCTTTGAACCAAAGATCGAAGACCTCGTTTTCCTCACCCTCCGCGTAAAAAAGGGAAATTGCGGGTCTGTCGTCAAACTTTTTCACACCCTTTATGTCTCTTGACACTCTCAACGTGCACGCCCATGCGTCGAATCTGAAAATCGTATATCCGAGAGACTCGTCAAGAGAAGCGAAGAGTTTGATTTTATCACCGCTTCTGAAATAGCAATATGAAAATCCGTGCATTATTCCGGGCTTTTTGCTGTAACGCGCAAAGTCATAATCGCCGCCAAAGAAAGCCGCATACTTTCTTTTAAGGTATGAGGATAAGGTTTCGGACAGCCCGTTCATTTTTCCGGTTATGCCCATTTCCCGGCTTTCCGTGGCAGACTGAAACCCGTTCATAAATACTGTGTCGTTTATGTTCGGATAAACCGGTATTTGCACTGCCACTCCCGCCGGTCTGTATTTTGAGCTGATATACAGCTTATATGTGTTTTTTCCGATATCCTTTCTGTATTTTGCCACAGCCGGCTTTTCGGGGGTATCCGCTACGATTCCCGTCTCGGTATAAAATGCCGCGGATGCTTTTATATCTGTTTTCATAATTTCAATGCCTCTCTTTGTTATAATCGGATACAAAAATATTCTGAAAAATACTGTAGTGTACACCGTTAAATCTTAGTTCGGTTATATATATCTTACCATAAATTATTACCAAATGCAACAGTATTTTATTTAAAATCATAACATTTTATCATTAAATTTTGTTTCGGGAATTTTTATATAACTTTTTTCCTTTTTTCTATTGCTTTTTTTAAAAATATATGGTATAATGTATACGGTTGTGTTTGTATACAGCGTAAAGAATTCAAAAGAATAATATTTATTGGTTGTATGCCGCAGTTTTGCGGGGCAAAACTGTGTGGGTTATATTTTTGGTATAATTATTTAAGAGTGTAA
>CASEEB010000013.1 GCA_949286815.1 uncultured Eubacteriales bacterium
GTGGTAAATCGGGGACACTGATACCGCTCGAAAAACCAGAATGCGCCTTTATCGTCTGTCACCATCTCCATGCCCTCATCACTCAGACGGGGACAAATCACATCTTCACGTGCATACAGCTCTCCGCTGGCTTCATTACCATAGACCCAAACCACACCGATGGCAGAGGCGGGAAAGTCCACATGGTCCAAGCCTTCCGGTATATCAGTATCGGATTTTGTGAACATCCCGATCCAATATTGAAAGGGTTCGCCATCTTTGTAGCGCATAAGTCCGATTGTAGCGCCGCTGTCCTCGAAGAATTCATTTTTTCCGGCAGATGCTTCGATTTTATCGAACAATCCGCTTTCAAAGGCTTCTCCCCATTTTGCACCGAAGGTGCCGTTTACACGGTCACTGTCGCCGTAACGTATGCCAATAAACCGAACGGCGGGCAACTCCTGCCTGTAAATTCGTTTGATTTCCATGTTTTTCTCCTTTACATATATTGCCTTTTTGGACTTCTTTATGTTACATATTGTCAATCATCCGAGCATAGAACCTCTCGGTACATTTTCTCCAATAGAGTAATATGAGATTTACCTGTGACAGAATTATATTCTCAGCTTCCCATCCTGTTTCTGTTTCATTCTTTGACCGATAGTTTTTCAGGAGAACTTTATAAACCTACTGTTTTAAAAATTTTTTCCCAGCTCTTCAAACGGGTCAATATTCGTGATATTAGCGGGCATTATTCTGATTGAAAAATCAAATTCTTTTTCATCGAATCGCCATTTTTCATTGAGTTCGGGTCCGCAGGAATTTGAGCCGATACCGTTTTGTCTGTAGTCGAGATTTATTACAGTGTCGGTCAAAGGAACGAGCTCGTAGTCGTGAGCGGTTTCGGTGAGCTGCTTCGGAGTGAAATGAGAGCAGTTAAAGCTGAAATCCGAGTTTATCTTGGAGAATAACAATCCGTGTCCGGTAAGGTCGCATACGTAAGCCCATTTCGTATCCGCGTGAGCCATGTTTTCCTGCGGACGGACATAGTGTTCAAAATGATTAGATACGGTTGTCTCAAACAAACCCTGATATGACGCATAATGTTTGTCTATGTAGCTTTCAACAGGACCTCTTCCGAAGTATGAAAGTTTTTCACAGCCTTCCGGCATATTGAACTGAAAACCGAAGCGGGGAAGCATGGGAAGATTCTGACGTACTGACGCGTGACATTCGATAATTAAGCCGCCTTCCGCGAAAAATCTGTATGTTATATTCAGCTTCAATATGGGAGGAAACGCAAAAGATACAAGAGACAGGGAGCATGTCACGTTGATATATGCTTTGTTTACTTCGGCGATGTCGCAGGAATAGCATTTTATGTCGGTTTTGTCATAACCGGAGTTCATCCATTGATATTTTATATTTCTGTCGTTGTCGGTAGGAGCTCTCCAAATTACGGGTGTAATCGGTGTGGAGAGCATTTCTTTGCCGCTGTCTGTTATTGAGGTTATAAGACCGCTGATTTTATCAATTGTATATGAGGTATTTGAGGTTTTTATTGTTATCTTATCGCCGTTGTCGTTCGCGTATATCGAGTAGTAAGGAGAAAGCCAAGCCGACATATCTATTTTATTATTTTCTTCGCACAGGGCAATCTGTTCAAATCCGACTTCATAGCCGCATTTGCTCCATGGGGTATCGCAGTTCTGAACCATTGAGACGTACAGGTAAACATACCCGCCGTGAGAAGCCGCGTCTTTCAGGTCAAGTTGAAATTCCCCGGATTCTTGAGGTAAAATGCCAGGCGCCGAAATAATGCCTTGCTTTATGGTTTTTCCGTTTCTTTGGATTTTCCAGATCAGGTCAAGGTCGGAAAGCGACTTAAAATATCTCAGGTTTTTAACCGAGAGCTTTCCGTCATCGCAAAGTGAAACAGAGAAAGGTTTTATAATGTTTTTATATTCGAGCAGTCCGGTGTGAGGCCGGCGGTCGGGGTATACAAGACCGTCTACGCAGAAGTTACCGTCGTTTTGTATATTGCCGCAGTCTCCGCCGTAAATATACTGCGGGTCAGCATATATGTTTTTTCCCGTAGCTACCGAGTGGTCGGTAAACTCCCACACACAGCCGCCGAAAAATCCGTCATGCTTATATATGAGGTCCCAATATTCCTTAAGACAACCGGGACCGTTTCCCATAGCGTGTGAATATTCGCACAGGAAAAGCGGCTTTGTGTAAACGCTTCGGTTAAAGTAATCGTCTTCTATTGACTTTGGCGAGGGGTACATGCGGCTTTCGATATCGATATAGTCGCATTCGAGCGAGCTACCTATTTCGGCGTCGCTTTTATCCTTTAATTCTCCGTAAAGTTTGTCATTCTGCCTTCTCGACGCGTCTTCGCTATGCACGATACATCCCGGCATACGGCTGTGGAAATAATCCGCCATTGCCCGATGGTTTCTGCCCACGCCGGATTCATTGCCTACCGACCACATGATGACACAGGGGTGATTTTTATCGCGCTCAAACATTCTGCGTGCTCTGTCAAGGTAAGCCTCTGTCCATTCCTCACTGTCGGTCAGCAAGTCCCAATTGCCGGCGACTGCGCATCCGTGAGTTTCTATATCTGTTTCATCCACAACATAAAAACCTAACTTGTCACACATACAGAGGAAGCGCGGATCGTTGGGGTAGTGGCTTGTGCGGATGGTATTTATGTTGTGACGTTTCATGATATACAAATCTTCAAGCATATGGTAAGGGGGAGTAGCGCTTCCGAGAATCGGGTGACTGTCATGCCGGTTTACTCCCTTTGCCTTTACCTTTTGACCGTTGATGTAGAGAACATTTCCGATTATTTTGACTTTTCTGAATCCTACGAAAAGGCAGATATGCTCATTTCCGCAGTTTACAATGAGGGAATACAGCTGAGGGTCTTCATCACTCCACAAATCGGGATTGCTTACAAGGAAATCTATTTTGCCCTCGCCGTCGATTTCTGTATGCCCGGATTCGATTAGCATTCCGTTGGGGCGGATAAGCTTATAATCAATCACGGCTTTTCCGTTCAGCTTTATATATGTGGGGCAATCTCCGTTCCGAAAATCCTCGCTGAGCACCGGACGTGAATATATATCGGTTATGTGTGTTTTATCCCGCAGCAGGAGATATACTTCTCTGAAAATTCCGGAAAGTCTTATTTTGTCCTGGTCTTCAAGGTATGTACCGTCGCACCATTTAAGCACAAGGACTTTGACGGTATTGATTCCTTCCCGAAGAAAACCCGATATATCAAGTTCGCTTGTCATATGACTCACCTGACTGTAGCCCGCGAACCTGTCATTGACAAAGAGATAAAAGCAGGAATCGACGCCCTCAAAATTAATGTAGATACTCTTTTTCAGCATATCAGGGTGAATGTAAATATTTCGCATGTAAAGACCGCAGGGATTTTTGTCCGGGACATAAGGAGGATCCGCAGGAATAGGATATGGTGTATTGACATATTGAGGTGTGTCATATCCCTTGTTCAAATTGCATTGCCAGCTCATCGGGACCGTAATTTTGTCTGAATCCGCACATCCGGGTGAATATGATTCCATATCGTTGACATCCGATAATGAGGAAAAATACCTGAAATCCCATTCGCCGCATAGGGAAATAAAGTTTTCGCTGTTTCCGCGTATATCGCTCAAAGCGGCTTCTTCGCTCTGATAGGGGATGAAATAAGCCCGCGGTTCCTCACATCCCACATGAAGGACAGAGGGTGACAAGTGATAATCGTATTTGAAGTTCATTTTTTTGTATAAGGGGAAATATGCCCCGCCTTTCTTTATACTTGAATTTCGGTTTATGTCTGTATGCTAATTTTAGCATATTTTATTTATATAGTCAAGCGGAATTGCATTGGGTTTTATGTACAAATTATTGATTGCGTTTTTGTGGATTATGACGGTTTTGATTTTTTTGAGAAAAAATTTCAGAAACCGGTTTACAAACCATTCAAATAATGCTATACTAATTTAAATTTGGTGTGTTCAAAAGCTGTAAACAGACCGGTACAGGAGGTTTTTAGAAATTTGCATTAAACTCTCTTGTAATAATGAATTATTCACAGAAGTTTATATGAGAAAAACAATTGATAATGAAGATGATATTTCAAATTAATTGACAAATTTTATTTTGACCGAATACGGTATTACATATGTTGTACATTTTTAAAATTTATAAGGAGGCCATACTGTTGAGACTTGATAAGTTTTTGACAGACGCGGGAGTCGCGACCAGAACAGAGGCGGCAAGGGCGGCAAGAGAGGGAAAAATCAGTGTAAACAACATTATAATCAGAAAATCGGGTACTCATGTAGATCCTGTCTGCGACAAGATCATTTACTGTGGAAATGTCGTAACCTATCGTGAGTTCACATATATAATGCTGAATAAACCCGAAGGCTATGTAAGCTCAACCGATGACCCTAAATCCCCCAATGTTTTGATGCTCCTGCCCGAACAGCTGCGCAGGGTAGGACTTTTTCCGTGCGGGCGTCTTGATAAAAATACTGTGGGTCTTTTGCTGCTTACAAACAACGGTCCGCTGTCTCATAAGCTGCTGGCGCCGAAAAGCCATGTTGAGAAAAAATATCGCTTCCGCGTTTCCGACGTGTTGTCCGCGGAGGATATAGACAGACTTGAGTCGGGAGTGGATATAGGCGGATATGTTACCGCACCGTGCAGAATTGAAATGCTGGGAGAGAATGAGGGATTCATAGCTATTACAGAGGGAAAGTATCATCAGATAAAACTGATGATGTCGGCGGCAGGAACGCACATAACCTTTCTCGAAAGGGTTTCGTTCGGTCCGCTTGAGCTTGACAATTCTCTTGAAAGAGGAAGCTGGCGCTACCTCAGTGAAAATGAGCAGAGTCTTATTGAAAACGCAATGCGTTGATAAAGATGTGTGACGGATTTAATTTGCGTTATTTGAAAGCCACGGGATTAAATAAGATAAATATATACAATCAATGCCGCGCAGCGGCGGAAAGGAACAATTATATTATGAAAAAAACAAACAGATTTCCCATTTGTTATTGGTGCGGAATACCGCATAAATTTCTGCGTACACCGGACGGGAAAATAGACCGCAGCCGTGTGGAGGAAATGAAAGAGGCGGGTATAAATCTTATTGATTCGATGTATTCTCCCGAGGAGAACAAGGAAATGCTGAAAATCGCCGAGGAAATGGGGCTTGATGTTATTGTGTATGACAGCAGGATATCTGACGCGATAAAAGATTCCGACAAAAGAAGAGAACTGTTGTTTGCGGTCGCTGACGATTACAAGGATTATCCCGCGCTGTTTTCGTATCATATTGTTGACGAGCCTACAAGCGCTATGTTTGAAACGCTTGCCGATGTCAGAAAAATTCTGGGTGAGGCAGACCCGGAGCATGAAGCATACATAAATCTTTTCCCCAACTACGCCTCTCCGGAGCAGCTCGGAAACGCCACGTATGCGGAACACATAGAGGAATATATTAAAACGGTTAATCCCGAAATCGTAAGTTATGACCACTATCATTTTATTAAGGGAGAACCGGTGCCGCATCCCGAAATAGAGGATGAAAGGGAGCGGATGATTTTTGAGTCGGCTTGCTCAAAGGTTGAAAGAGCCGGGTTTTTCGACAATTTTGAAATTGTAAGGGAAATTTGTCTGAAATACAATGTTCCGTATATGATAATCGTGCTTGTTGTCGAACACGGTCCGTACAGAAATCTGACCGAGGCGGAAATACGCTGGGAGGTATTTCAGTCGCTCGCGTACGGAACCGAAAGAATGTGTTATTTTACATATTGGACGCCCGGTGTCGACAACGCGGACAGCGACAGCTTTTGGCATTGGAAAAACGGAATGATCTCCAAAGACGGTGAAAGAACAGAGCATTACTACATGATTAAGGAAATAAATGCCGAACTTTCAAAGATGGGAGATGCGCTCATGAATAAGAAGAGCATCGGCGTATTCCACACAAACAGCGCTCCCGAGACCAAAACAAGACTTTTTGACAGTTTCGGCGCGGTCAAAGCTATACACGGGGATGATATGACAGTCGGATTTTTTGAGGGAGGATATGCGGTCTTTGCGAATAAGAGCTACGAAAAAGAGTGCAACGCCGATATTTTCACGGACAGCATGATTGAGATTTTTGATACGGAATCCTCTGAGTGGATAGCGGTTGAGTCGGTTGACGGTAAATATTCGCTTTCTCTCGATCTCGGCGACGGATTGCTGGTTCATTTCTTGGAAAAGATAAAAATTTAAATTTTTGTTTGAAGAATCCGGGGTAACGGCACCTGAAAGGTAAAGAATCATGCTTAAGATAATTGAAAACTCGACAACCGATTACGTGTTGTCCGTACCTTCTGATGTTTACGAGAGCAACAGGGAAGATATTTTATATCTGCAAAGGGTGTTGGTTGAGAAATACGGTGTAAGTCCGCATATGTCTTCTGAGGGAAAGCATAAAATCTGGTTTGTTCGGGAGGGCGATTCTCTTGATTACAGTATAACCGTAAATGAAGAAACCGGCGATATTACCGTAAAAGCGGGAAGCACGGAGGCAATGAGAACCGCAATATTGAGATTTATTACCCAATATTGCATAAATGACGGCGGGATACTTGAACTGTCTGCGGATGATAACGTAAAATACGGTTACTATACCGACAATATTGATAACGGTAAATATCTGTCATACCGTGGAGGAAGGAAAACCGTGCTTGCGCCCTCCGACAATTCCGGGGAGCTTATGACCCCGGATTGGCTTGACAGCCTGGTTATGGTCGAACTCAGGACAGATATTGCTTCCATAGGCGGAGGATTCAGAGAGTCATACAACCTGATAGATTTCTATGCCCGGACCGGAGTCAACGGTCTGTGGCTTGCGCCTATATATAAAAGAGGACCGGAAGGAAACGGATACGGCAATTTCGGTCTGCAAAGCGTCGAGCCGGCTTTGACCGGGACCGATGATGACGGGCAGGGTTGGCAGACAGTCAGGGATTTTGTCGATTATGCCCATTCAAAAGGCGTATATATTTTTCTGGATATAATCAGCTGGGGAACTATGAATGACGCTCCGCTTAAAGCCGAGCATCCCGATTGGTTTGACGGAAGCGCGTGGGGAAACGCGGCGTTTAACTGGAAAAATCCCGAGTTTAAAGAATGGTTTGTTTCAAATGCCGTCGCGAATATCGAAAAAACCGGAGCCGACGGATACCGGTGCGACTGCGAGCCTTTTACCGCGGGATACGAGGTTTTTGCAGAGATAAGAAAACGACTGAGCGACAAGGGGATATACATCGTGATAATGAGCGAAGAGGGCGGTCTTCGCAAAAATTCATTTGATTTGGAGCAGGACGGTGTTCTTGATTACGGCTCGATGACCAGAGGTCAGCTGTATGAAAATCCCGTTAATTTCTTTACGGACGGTTATCTTAATATTGTGGATACATCGAAAACGGGATATGGTTTGGGAGCCTCGGATTTGCAGGCAGACCCGAAAAAACGGGGAACATACAGGTATTATTCGAACTGCATCACAAACCATGACTATGTGGGAAGAAATGTGAACGGCAACAGGTTGAAGATAGGTTACGCCGCTGTTTTTGCTCCTTATATACCCATATGGTTTATGGGGGACGAGTTCGGCGCCGAATGTGAAAGTAAAATTCTCTACAATGAATATGTCGATTATTCGGTCATTATGACAGACCCGCAGAAGGCTTATTTCTATGAAGACGTCAAACGGATGCTGTCAATCAGGAGAAAGTTCAGCGATATATTTGATTATTTTCCGATGTCTCATAACGATACAAATATATGTAAAGTAGAAGCGGACGGACTTAACGGTCTTCAGAATTACGCCAGATACAGAAATAACAGGGCGATTATAGTGCTTGCCAACAATGACGGTAAAAGCACGGGAGTCTGCCGTGTCAGAGTTCCGTATGAAGAATGCGGAATTTCCGGATATTCTAATTATGAAATTACCGATTTGTTGACGGAAAAAATCATTTATCGGGGAGAGTATCGGCGTGCGGAGTGGTTTTCAACCGTTGTACCTTACCTCAGATGCGGGGTGTATTTGGTTGAAGGAAAGAGATGAATTATTATTCGGAGTGTTGCGTGTTTTCCTAAAATTGTAACCATGCGATAATAATCAGGTAAAAATTATTTGATATAATTTAATGTTGTAATAAAAATCAGCGTAAAAACTCAAGGAGAACTAATGGATATAATCAAAACACTTGCGGAGGAATTCAAATTAAAGGAGGAGCAGGTCAGAAAGACGGTTGAACTTATCGACGGCGGAGACACGATACCTTTTATCGCGCGTTACCGCAAGGAAGTCACCGGAAGTCTTGACGACGCTGTTCTCAGAGATTTGTTTGACAGGCTTGAATATCTTCGCAATATAGAAAAGAGAAAAGAGGAAGTCAAAGCTCTTATAGACGCGCAGGGAAAACTTACTCCCGAAATTGAAAACGCGATAATAAACGCGAAGACAATAACCGAGGTGGACGATATATACCGTCCATACAGACCCAAAAGAAAGACAAGGGCGTCGGTGGCGCGTGAAAAAGGTCTGGAAAATCTGGCTCTGCTGATAATGGAGCAGAGAAAAGAGTACAACCCGTCAATAGAGGAGGAAGCGCTCCTTTATGTAAGTGAGGAAAAGGGAGTTGCCGATGAAAAAGAAGCACTTTCGGGAGCGTGCGATATTATTGCCGAAGACGTGTCGGACAACGCGGAATACCGCAAAGCGGTGCGTGAGCTTACCTTTGAGCACGGGATACTCAATGTGGAAAAAGCCAAAGACGAGGATTCTGTCTATTCTCAATATTATGAATACAGCGAACCTATAAAAAAGATCCCGCCTCACAGAATACTTGCCGTGAACCGCGGAGAGAAAGAAGAATTTTTAAAGGTCTCGGTAACCGTATCTCCGGATATTGTTTTGAATTATCTGCTCAATTGTGTCGTGACCGAGCCATGCAGTCCGGCGTATAAATACATTACCGCGGCTGTTGTTGACAGTTACGAAAGGCTTATAGCGCCGTCTATAGAGCGTGAGATAAGGAACGATTTGTTTGATAACGCTTCTGAGGGGGCAATTAAGGTTTTCGCGGATAATCTCGGACATTTGCTTATGCAGTCTCCGCTTAAGGGCAAGACCGTGCTCGGATTTGACCCGGGATATGTCAACGGATGCAAGCTTGCGGTAGTTGATAAGACCGGAAAAGTGCTTGACACCGCCGTCATTTACCCGACAAAGCCGAAGTCCAGAACCGAGGAAGCCGCGAGAGTTCTGAAAAATCTGATTAAAAAGCATAAGGTTGATGTAATAGCCATAGGAAACGGAACCGCTTCGAGAGAGAGTGAGATTTTTGTGTCGGATGTTCTCAAAACCATACCGGAGTGTGACTGCAAATACATAATCGTCAGCGAGGCGGGGGCGTCGGTTTATTCGGCGTCAAAGCTCGCGACCGAGGAATTTCCGGATTTTGACGTCATGCAAAGGTCTGCGGTATCAATCGCCCGAAGACTTCAGGACCCTTTGGCGGAGCTTGTGAAAATCGATCCGAAGTCGATCGGAGTAGGGCAGTATCAGCATGATATGAAGCAGGCAAGACTTGACAGCGCTCTGAGCGGAGTTGTGGAGGACTGCGTCAACTCGGTCGGCGTCGATGTGAATACGGCGTCATATTCGCTTCTTTCCTATATTTCGGGAATCAATATAACGAGCGCGAAAAATATAGTAAAGTATCGTGAGGAAAACGGAGAATTTACCTCGCGCGCCGAGATTAAAAAGGTCCCGCGTATAGGGGATAAGGCGTTTGAGCAGTGCGCAGGATTTTTAAGGGTGCCGGGCTCAAGCGAAATACTTGACAATACCGGCGTTCACCCGGAGTCTTATACCGCCGCCAAAGCATTGCTTGAAATGTTCGGATATACCGATGAGGATGTCAGACACGGTAATCTTAAAAATCTGCGCAAGGACGTAAACAAAAAGGGAATCGGGAAGGTATGCGCCGAACTTCAGATCGGAGAGCCGACGCTTAAGGATATTATCGAAGAACTTGAAAAGCCGGGACGTGATGTCCGCGACACTCTGCCTCCCCCGGTGCTGCGTGAAGACGTGCTTGAAATGGAAGATCTGAAGCCCGATATGATTCTCACCGGAACCGTGCGCAATGTTATAGATTTCGGCGCGTTTGTGGATATCGGCGTGCACCAGGATGGTCTTGTGCATATATCGCAGATTTGCGACCGCTATATAAAACATCCCGCGGAAGTTCTGTCGGTAGGGGATGTCGTAAAGGTAAAGGTACTGAGTGTGGATACCGCGAAAAAGCGGATAGCGCTTACAATGAAAATATAATTTTTAATATATTAAAATTTTGAAAGTTTAAAATCACTTTTTCAACACAAAACAATAATTCTGTTTGTAAGATGTGTACAAACAGTTTGCATGAATTTTGGGCAAAAAGTCTCTTTAATTTTTGCGTTTTTTTTGGTAGAATATTAATGTTAAAATTAAGGTTCATATTGCATAAACCAACATATTACTTAGGAGGAATTTGAAATGGCAAGTTTGTCTCTCAGACATATTTATAAGAAATATCCGGGCGGCGTTACCGCTGTGTCGGACTTTAACCTTGAAATTAAGGATAAGGAATTCATAGTCCTTGTAGGACCTTCCGGATGCGGAAAGTCAACCACACTGCGTATGATAGCCGGACTTGAGGAGATCACCGAGGGAGAACTTTTCATAGGCGACCAGCTCGTCAATGATGTGGCGCCCAAGGACAGAAAAATAGCGATGGTGTTCCAGAACTACGCGCTTTATCCTCATATGACTGTTTCGGAAAATATGGCGTTCGGACTTAAGCTCAGCAAAACTCCGAAGGAAGAGATTAAAAGACGTGTTGAAGAGGCAGCAAGAATACTTGATATTACACACCTTCTTGACAGAAAGCCGAAGGCTCTCTCCGGAGGTCAGAAGCAGCGTGTCGCGCTCGGACGTGCGATAGTCCGTAACCCGAAGGTCTTCCTTCTTGACGAGCCGCTTTCAAACCTCGACGCTAAACTCCGTGCGACGATGAGAACCGAGCTCACAAAGCTTCACAACAGAGTCGGAACGACATTTGTATACGTTACCCACGACCAGGTTGAGGCTATGACCATGGCGACAAGAATTGTCGTTATGAAAGACGGACTTATTCAGCAGGTAGATACTCCTCAGAATCTTTATGATAATCCCGTCAACATGTTCGTCGCAGGCTTTATCGGTACTCCTCCGATGAACTTCATTAACGGAACGCTTGTAAAGAAGGGCGAGGATGTATATTTTGAGTTTGAGAACAATATGATAAAGGTTCCCGCTGAAAAGGCGAACAACCCCGCGCTCAAGGACTATATAGGACAAGAGGTGATTGTAGGTATAAGACCCGAGAGCATTCATGACCAGCCCGCACAGTTGGCAGCTCTTGAGGACAGCACGATTGACGCTTATGTAGATGTTACTGAGCTTATGGGTGCTGAGATTTATCTCTACCTTACTATCGGGGAAACAAATCTTACCGCGCGTGTATCCGCAAGGTCGACTTCCCGCGCAGGAGATACCATCAAGATTGCATTTGATACCGCGAGAATGCACATATTTGATAAAGACACCGAAAAGTGCATAGTTCACTGATTTTCGGTAAGATAAAAAATATATATAATAAAGGTTGTTGCTGTCAGTTGACGGCGGCAGCCTTTTTTTACTCACATTTGTTTTGCGAATGTGAGTGATTTTTTATGATTGTATGGATATAAAAAGGTTTTACGGCAACTGAATATTTTTTGGCATAAAGACACTTTGTCCTTCATATACTTTAGCGATGATATAAAACTAAGCCGCCGTTCGGGCGGTAGGGAGGATTCTTTATGGCAGAACATTCAATTTATAAGGACATTGCACAAAGAACTGGCGGCGACATTTATATAGGCGTCGTGGGCCCGGTAAGAACCGGAAAATCAACGTTTATCAAAAGATTCATGGAGGCTCTTGTTCTTCCTAATATTGACGAAGGATATTCGAGAGAAAGAGCGCGTGATGAAATGCCGCAGTCCGCGGCGGGTAAAACGGTAATGACCACCGAGCCTAAATTTATCCCGGATGAAGCGGTGACGATAAGTATTGACGGATGCGCTACATTAAAGGTCAAAATGATTGATTGTGTGGGATATATAGTACCCGAGGCGTTGGGAACCATTGAGAACGGTCAACCCCGCATGGTGAGGACGCCGTGGAGGGAAGAGCCGATGCCGTTTGTGGAAGCGGCGGAAATGGGAACATATAAAGTCATAACCGAGCACTCCACGATTGGTATGCTGATAACTACCGACGGTACAATAGGGGATATTCAGAGGGAGAGCTATGTCGAGGCCGAAGAGAGAATTGTCAATGAGCTGAAGAGCTTGGGCAAGCCTTTCGCTATGATCCTGAATTCGGCGCATCCTACAAGCGAGAGCGCGGTTTCTTTGGCTTATGAACTTGAAGCAAAGTATGAGGTCCCGGTCGCGCTTGTATCATGCATAGATTTGGATGCAGAGGATATAAGGCATATACTTGAATTGGTTCTTCATGAGTTTCCGGTCAGTGAAGTAAGGATCTCCATGCCAGAATGGACAACGGCGCTTGAGCCCGGTCACAAGATTAAAACATCCCTTTTGTCAAGTATCAAAAAATGCGCAGACCGTGTACATAAGACCGGTGATCTTAAAGACGCGTTTTCGGACCTTTCCGATAATGAGTATATCAAGAATTCCAATATTGACGAAATTGACCTGGGAACCGGATGCGCCAGGATTTCGGTCACTATGGCAGACAAACTTTACTATTCGGTAATCAGTGAACTGACCGGATTTGATATTGACGGGGAGGAAGAGCTGATTTCACTGCTCAAAAATCTTGCCGGAATGAAAGCGAGATATGACAGAGTGGCTCAGGCGCTCGACGAAGCGGAGGAAAACGGATACGGAATAGTAATGCCCGACATATCGGATCTCAGTCTTGATGATCCCGAAATCGTAAAACAGCCCGGCGGCTACGGGGTTAAGCTTCGCGCGTCTGCCCAGTCCATCCATATGATAAGGGCAAATATCGAAACCGAAATAAATCCGATAGTGGGAACAGAGCAGCAGTCTGAGGACCTTGTCAAGTACATGCTCAAGGAATTTGAAGAAGACCCTCAGCGCATCTGGGAGTCCAATATGTTCGGAAAGACTCTTTATGAACTTGTCAACGAAGGACTTCACTCCAAACTCGAACACATGCCCGATTCTTCCCGCAAGAAACTTTCCGAGACTCTTGAACGCATTATTAATGAGGGAAGCGGAGGACTTATCTGTATAATTCTTTAAGATAATAAAGTAAAAACCCCGGCGGTATTTCCGCCGGGGAAGAGAGAGTTATTAACTGTTTAAATACTTGCGCTGCGGTTGATTTGAGCAGATGAAATATCTGACACCAATTTTATATCAGCGCCGAGGGAAGCGAATTTTTCGGTGATTTTATAATATCCTCGTTCAATTTTGTCTATTTCAAGGAGCTCGGAGGTGCCCTCGCTTGCAAGAGCTGCTATCACCATTGCGGCTCCGGCGCGAAGATCTCTGCAGACCAGCGGCGCGCCGGTCATAGGAGAACCTCCTCTGATAATGGAATGGTTGGCGCTTACTTTAATATCCGCGCCCATTTTAGCAAGTTCGTCAGTATATTGAAACCGATTATCGAAAACCTGTTCGTGAATGTCAGACGCGCCTTCCGCAAAGCAAAGCATGGCGGAGAACTGCGGCTGCATGTCTGTGGCAAATCCCGGATAAGGACCTGTTGTGAGAGAAATTCCCTTAAGCTTACCGGTGCTTTCCACGGTTATGTAATCACTCCCGGTAATAACATTTACGCCGGCTTCTTCAAGCTTGATTGAAATAGCCTCAAGGTGCTTGGGTATGACGTTTCTTACCGTTACTTTGCCTCCTGTGGCAGCTACCGCCGCCATATACGTGCCCGCTTCAATCATATCGGGAATGATAGAGTAACGACAGCCGTGAAGTTTTGAAACGCCCTTGATTTTTATAACCGAAGTTCCGGCTCCTATGATGTTCGCGCCGCAAGCGTTGAGAAATACCGCAAGGTCTACAATGTGAGGCTCACGGGCGGCATTGTCTATGATCGTGACTCCGTCGGCGAGGACAGAAGCGAGGATAGTGTTCACGGTGGCGCCTACGGAAACCTTGTCAAAGAATATGGAATTTCCTTTGAGGTAGGAATCTGTCGTAATCTCGATTCTTCCGTTTCTGTGCGAGCAGTGAGCGCCCAGTGCCTCGAAAGCCTTCATATGCAAATCAAGAGGGCGGGGACCTATACTGCATCCTCCGGGTGAATAAACGCTCGATTTTCCGAATCTGCCAAGCTCCGCACCGAGTATATAGGAAGAACCGCGCAGCTTTGACGCCAACTCGTTCGGGGAAGAACCGGGAATAATATTTCTGCAATTTATCTGAACGGAGTTTTTGGTGAGCATTTTGACGTCCGCTCCCATGGAAGAGAGAATCATAAGCAATGTTTCGATGTCGCTGATAGGAGGGATATTGTCGATTATACAGGTCTCCTTATTGAGCATACAAGCGCAAATAACCGGAAGGGCAGCGTTTTTCATTCCGCTTATAGAAACATTGCCGTATAGCGGATTTCCTCCGCTGATAATAATTTTATCCATGATGTATACCTCCGTTCCGTCCTTGGGGGCGGTTAAAATCAGACTTTTGTTTTTATGCAGTGCAATTTTTCTTAAAGCGGTTTATATAAATTTCTCGTTTTAAAACTTTTTGGCATTGTCATTTTAAGGTTATATTTGATAAGTCCAGATAAGTGGATCTTTTTATGCTGCTCAAAGCTGTATGTACGATTATTCGTTATCCGCTTGGTTTTAAAATATTCGGATGCTTTGCCGTTTTACGGTGCCGCATCACGGTGTATATATTATATCATAAAGTGTGGAAAAAGTAAATACAGTGCCTGCATAATTTATAATTTGTTTACAATATTTTACATAAAACATTGTCGAATTATATAATTTATGTCGTATATATAAATTAGAATATTTGTACTTTATACGCCCATTTGACGGCAAATTATTAAATAAAAATGAATATATCAAACATTTATAAATATAATATTAATTAACGATTAAATTGAATTTATAATTAATGTCATATATAAATTATTTATTATACTACGACATAATATAGAGCTTAGAAATAAAAAAATCATCTCACAGAAAGTATATTCCGTGAGATGATTTTTTGTTAATTTGTCGAAAGGGCACGTTGAATTAAATTTAAATAAACGCTTATTTAATTGATTATATTTTCGCTTTTGAGATATGCCACAGTGAGATCAACCACCATACCGTAGCTCTTGCTGCCCTCGGTTCCCTGAAGCTTAAGGTAGGTATCGTTGACCGTGTTTGAAACCTTGCTTGATACCGAGTGACGGTATTTTTCAAAAAACTTGTTATATGCCGCCTGCTCGCTTATTATCTCATCGTTCAGGTGAGCTCTTGCTTCGTAATACAGTTCCTTGTCCGCGCTGTATAACGCGTTTGCCACATATTCGTAAATATTAAGATAAGCAGAGTATCTTATATATTTGTCATCCGAGCGTATACAGACAAGAAACGCTATCATGTTGGCCTCATCCTCGCGCGCTATACCGCGTTGATGCGCAAGCTCGTGCGCGGCTGTGTATGGGATGGTATAGTCCGGAAACGCGATATTGACGTTTGCCTCTCCTGTGAAGAAAGAATACACTCCCGTGATGTGGGTATATGACATTGCGTCACTGAGCATTACCGGTTTGAGTTTTGAATTGAAATTGTTTATGAAGTCATAATCCTCGCAAAAAGAATCATATGCTTCAATCAGCTTTTTATTCATTTCGTCAAAGCTGTAAGGCATCACGGAAGACCCGGATATATCACTGTTGAGACCTTCCGCCTCTTTGGCAGCCATTTCGGCAAGATAAACCGCTGCGTCGTACAATTCCCGAGCCTCGATTTCTTTTTGCTCAAGTCCGAGCTTGTCTTCAAGCGAAGAACCTTTGTAGCCCGCGGCAAAATTCAATACAAAGGTTGAAAGAAGAATACTTAGCACGGCGACAAGATTTATTACCGAAATCCAGGTGGTTTTCCAGGTCATACATCTGTTTTTCAGTATATACCGGATTATCAGTACAAAAATCAAGGGCAACAATATTATTGCCATCTCCGCGACAGAAAACGGAAGAATACCCAAAATATACGCGAAGGCGGTACGAAAGACCGAGCTTATATGAATATTGAAGAAATCCGCAAAATTTTCGTTGACACATATGATTATATATAAAATCAGACACACCGCGGCGATTGAAAAAGAAATTTTGGCGAAAAGCGATACGCGCTCATACTTGGGATTGACCGGGGCCCAGTTTAATCTTTCTTCGCGGGAAAGACTTGCGTATTCCGAGGGCGATATGGTTTCTCTGTCGGAAAAAGGGTGTACGTCTAAGTCTTTTTCTGTGGATTTGTTTTTCTTAAGTTTTTTAAACATAGAAATATTCCTTTCTTTTCTGACAATGTCGGCTGATTTAATGTCGGTTCACTTATACATTATTTAAAACATTTTCAAAGTATGTTGCCGTATAAATCCTCTGTAAATTTTTCTGTTTTCTGTCCGGTTATTTTAAAAAACAGGTCTGCTATATCAGGCGGAGTGGCGGCGCGAAATGTTTTAAGCTGCTTTGACAGCGGCATAGGTATGGTTATGGCCGCGGCGTGAAGAGCGTGCCGTGATATGAGCAAAGAGGCTTTTCCGTATAGTTCGTCGCCAAGGATGGGATGTCCTATAGAGGAAAAATGTACTCTCAGCTGATGTGTGCGACCGGTTTCGGGTAAAACGTCGACAAGAGTTATACCGTTTCCCGAGTACAGCACCTTGTAATTTGTAATTGCCTGCATCGCGCCCGGTGTTTCGGAACCGCATACGGTTCTTGTGATAATGCTGTCAGATTCTCTTTTTATATAGCTGTCTACAGTAATTATACGTCCGTCAAGCGGAAGCTCTCCCGAAAGAACAGCCAGATATCGCTTGGTTATTTGTTTATTTGTAAATGCGCCGTAAAGCTGAGAAGCGGCCATTCTGTTTTTGGAAATCAGAACAACACCGCTGGTATTTCTGTCAAGCCTTCCGGCAGCCCTGAATACAAACGGGATGTTGCGCAGAGAAAATATATACGCAAGCGCGTTTGCAAGCGTATCATCCGTATGCCCGTGTGACGGGTGAGTCGGCATATTGGGAGGCTTGTTTACCGCGATAAGATTTTCGTCTTCATAAATAATTTCGACAGGTATATCGACCGGTTTGATATTGTGATTTATGCTGTCGATATTGTCTTCTTCTTTTATTGACAGCGTCTCTCCCGCGCTGAGAATATAACG
>CASEEB010000014.1 GCA_949286815.1 uncultured Eubacteriales bacterium
GCGGTTGTCGAGCCTGTCAGCAGGGCGCATTTGATGTTGAGCTTTTCAAATATCGGATACAGGTCGTTGTAATGCTGGTTGGCGAGAATTTCCGTAGGAGCCATCAGCGCCGCCTGTCTGCCGTTTTTTACCGCGATGTACATCGCCGCCGCGGCGCAGACGGTCTTGCCGCATCCCACATCTCCTACGACTATCCTGCCCATCGGACGGTTTTTGGACATATCGGAAGCGATGCTGTCAATCGCGCGTGTTTGCGCGTCCGTGAGACTGTAGGGCAAAAGAGAGGTGAGGGGGGTAATGTCCGTGTCGGTACACGGGGGAGCTTCGGTGTCAGCCGTTATGTTTCTTATATTCAGCGACATTCCAAGGGAGAAAACAAAAAACTCTTCAAATATAAGCCGTTTTTTGGCGGCGGCAAGCTCTTCCTGCCCGTTGGGAAAATGAATTTGCCGCAGCGCGAAGTGCAGAGTGCAAAGACTGTTTTCCTCTCTGATTTTAGGCGGCAGGGGATCGGGAAGATATTCGGCGGCAAGCGAAAGCGCCGAGTTTATGTTGTCGGAGATTTGTTTTCCGGAAAGTCCTTCGGTGAGTCGGTAAACCGAGACAAAGGGCGGAAGAGAAATATTTTCGGAATACGGCTCCGCGGCGGGAGAGTTCATAAAATATCTGCCGTTTTTTTGCTCTGTTTTTCCCCAGAAACGAAATGTTGAACCTACATGAAACTTATCTTTCAGGTAATCCTGATTGAAATACGTTATACCGCACATTCCGCTGTCGTCGAAGGCGTTGAACCTGAGTATGGACATGCCTCTGCGTATCAGACTGATTTTAGGCTCGGTCGCGACTGTCAGAATTACCGCGTTTTTGATGTCCGGGGCATAATCCCGAAGCGTAGTTATATTCCCGCGGTTTTCATACGCGCGCGGAAAAAAATAAAGCAGGTCGTAAACGCTGTATATGCCGAGTCTGGCATAAGCGGATTCTTTGACTTTTCCGATTCCGTGCAGGGATTTTACCGGAAGTCTGCGGAGATCATTTTGCGGATTCATATTTCGCGGCGCCTTTCTTCTTTCGTGATTACATTAATTATACACTAACATAAATTCAAAGTCAAGTAAAAATAGTTCGTTAAAGTAAAACGATTAAATTGTATTTTTAATAAATATGTGAAAATAAGATGATTTTTTTTTGGAAATTTATATTGACATTACATAATATTTTGAGTATAATAAAAATATAAAATAAAAAATTGAATATTTATCCTGTTTTTTCAACAAACCATGCATGAATGTTTTAATAATAATATTGTTTTCGTCTTAATAGGGAGGGATACCGATGCACAACAGATAAGCATCAAAGGCGCGCGTATTTTTTTCGTAGATCATATGTGTGGATATACCGAGGACTTTGCGTGAATTGTCAATGCATTGAAAGCATATGAAATGTCTGTTGAAGTCATACGCCGTGACGGCGGAAAGGAAAATATGAAAGCATACAGGAAAAAACAAAGAGTATTGAGCTTTGTGCTTGCGGTGATACTTCTGATATTGAGTTTTCCGTTACAGAGTATGGCGGAGTTTTTAGCTGAAACAGAAAGTTCCGCGGAAGACACGGCGGAAGGCAAAGACGAGGAAAGCACGGAAGAAGCCGTGTATATAGTGGCGGAGGACAGGTCAAAGAGGGGAGAATTTGAAAAGCATTATTACCTGTCGGACGGAAGCTTCACGGCGGTGACATACACGGAAGCAG
>CASEEB010000015.1 GCA_949286815.1 uncultured Eubacteriales bacterium
GATAAATCCAAAAAAATCTGCATAATCGGATTATATTTATGCAAAAATCTGCTTGACAAATTTTGTATAGGTGATATAATATTATAAAATGGAGTCTGATACCCAAAAACAGGATAAAATATTCAGAAAATCCTGTACAATCTCAGCGGCGGGCTGTAATTAAAATAGCAGTTGCACGAAAGGAATGACCGTAAAATGACAAAGGTTTTCATAGACGGAAGGGAAGGAACCACCGGGCTTAAGATATACGAGCGCCTGGGAGCGCGAAAGGACATTGAAATACTCGCGATTCCGGACGAACACAGAAAAGAGCCTGCCGCAAGACAGGAATACATAAACAAAAGCGACATAACTTTCCTTTGTCTTCCCGACGAATCGGCAAAAGAATCGGTAAGTCTTTGTCAGAACGCCGGCACGGTCATAATAGACGCAAGCACCGCGCACAGGACGTGTCCCGGTTGGGCATACGGATTTCCTGAGCTTTCACAGATTCACAGGGACAAAATAAAAGACGGGAAAAGGATCGCGGTTCCGGGCTGTCACGCCTCGGGTTTCATTTCACTTGCTTACCCGCTTGTAAGCGAAAATATTCTTCCCGCGGATTATCCGCTGGTGTGCTATTCGCTGACGGGATACAGCGGAGGAGGCAAAAAAATGATTGCCGAGTACGAAAGCGCGGACCGAAGCGGGTTGCTCGACAGCCCCCGTCAATACGGAATCTCACAAAACCATAAACATCTTAAGGAAATGCAACATATATGCGGGCTTTCACGGGCGCCGATATTTTCGCCTATAGTCGCGGATTATCCGCAGGGAATGGAAGTGAGTCTGCCGCTGTACCGGGATATGCTCATGGGAGTTGACAGCGCGCGGCAGCTTCATGAATTTTTCCGGGAGTATTACAGAGACCAAAAAATGATAGAAATTTTGCCATATTCGGGAGAGGGTGTGCTTGACCGTTCCTTTATCGCTTCGAACATGTATTCGGGTGACAACAGAATGTATATTCTTGTCGCGGGAAACGATGAAAGAATTTTGCTCTGTTCTCTGTTTGACAACCTGGGAAAGGGCGCTTCGGGAGCTGCGGTGCAATGCATGAATATATCGCTCGGAATGGATGAAGCTTATTCGCTTATTTGAAAATTTTTCGGAATTTGATTAAAATTGAAAATTAAAATTAACGGGAGAAAAAATATGACATTTACATATACGGATAAAGGAGTCTGCGCGGCAAAGGGTTTTCGCGCGGCGGGAATACATTGCGGGGTACGCAAAAACAAATCGAAAAAGGATCTGTGCCTGATTGTGAGTGACGTTAAATGTTCGGCAGCCGCTCTTTATACTTCCAATCTGGTCAAAGGCGCGCCTATTACGGTTACAAAGCAAAATCTTTCCGACGGCAAGGCACAGGCAATAATCGTCAATTCCGGAAACGCGAATACCTGCAACTCGGACGGAATAGAAGTGGCGCGGCAGATGTGCGCGCTGGTTGAAAAGTATACCGGCATACCGGCGTCGGACGTTGTTGTCGCTTCCACGGGCGTAATAGGTCAGAAGCTTTCAATTGAACCGATCAGAAACGGAATGCAGACGCTTGTCGACAATCTCGGATACAATAACAGCGATGACGCAAACGAAGCGATTATGACAACCGACCTCAAAAAGAAATCGGTAGCGGTAACATTCACGCTTGACGGAAAGGAATGTCATATCGGAGGCATAGCCAAGGGTTCGGGAATGATACATCCGAATCTTGCCACAATGCTTGTGTTTATAACCACCGACGCCGCGATCTCGTCCGAAATGCTTGAAAAAGCGCTGAGGGAAGATGTAAAGGACACATTCAACATGACCAGCATAGACGGAGATACCTCGACAAACGATACTTTGTGCGTTCTGGCAAACGGACTCGCGGGCAACAGAGAGATCATTGTTGAGGGAGAGGATTTTGACATATTCAAACAGGCTTTGCGCGCGCTTACCGAGAAAATGTGCCGCATGATAGCCGCCGACGGAGAAGGCGCCACACGTATGATGGAAGTAAGGGTGAGCGGGGCAGCGGATGAGGACAGCGCGAGGAAAATTGCCAAAAGCATTGCCTGCAGTTCGCTTGTGAAAACCGCGGTCTTCGGAGCGGACGCCAATTGGGGGCGTGTGCTCTGCGCGCTGGGATACAGCGGGGCGAAGGTCGATGTAAACGCGGTCGGGGTTGATTTCATCTCCGAAAAAGGGGAAATTGCCGTGTGCCGCGACGGAAGCGGAGTGGAATTCTCTGAGGAAAAGGCAAAGGAAATTTTGCTTGAGGATTCAATAATTATAAATGTTACTCTGAAAGACGGCAGCGCGAGCGCCAAAGCGTTCGGGTGCGATTTGACATATGATTATGTTAAAATCAACGGCGACTACAGAACATAAGCGTTATTTTACTTGTCGGCAAACCGAAATATTGAGTTTAAAAGTGTTCAATAAGGGGCAAAGCCCCGTCATTCAATGTTTTCGGTGGGAGATTTCCACACTGAAAAAATCAAGTGGCAAGACATCTTAATTTAGTTATAAACATTTATATGCGGGAAAGGTCAATTTGCCTATGGAGATAAATTACGAAGACAGGGCATTGGTGCTCAGCGAGGCATTGCCTTACATAAAGAAATATTACGGCAAAATCGTTGTGATAAAATACGGCGGAAACGCTATGATAAACAATGAGCTTAAGGAACATGTGATGGAAGACATTGTTCTTTTGCGCCAGATCGGGATAAATGTCGTGCTTGTGCACGGAGGCGGCCCCGAAATAAACGATACGCTCAAAAAAATGAATATTGAGTCAAAGTTCGTCAACGGTCTCAGACAGACCGACGAAGAAACCGTCGGAGTTGTTCAGATGGTGCTTGCGGGCAAGGTAAACAAGGACCTTGTAAATCTTATACAGAATAAAGGCGGCAGGGCAATCGGACTGTCCGGAATAGACGGGCATATGATAGAAGCGGAAATGATGAACCGGGAATTGGGATACGTAGGAGAAATAACAAACATAAACCCGCAGCCTATTCTCGATCTTTTGGATGACGGATATATTCCCGTTATCTCGACCGTAGGCTGTGACAATAAGGGAAATGTATACAATATAAACGCCGACACCGCCGCTTCCAAAATCGCGGGCACGCTCAAGGCGTACACCATGATTTCCATGACCGATATCAAGGGTCTTTTGCGCGATGTTGACGATCCGTCCTCTCTTATACCCGAGCTTTCTGTCTCGGAGGTGCCTGAGCTTATCAAGGACGGAGTGATAAGCGGCGGGATGATACCCAAGATAGGCTGCTGCGTCGAGGCGATTCGCAGAGGCGTCAATCAGGTCGCGATTATCGACGGAAGAATACCTCATTCCATACTTATAGAGATGCTTTCCGACGCCGGAATCGGAACATTGTTCCATTGAAAATAAATAAGTAAGAAAATTTCCGTAGGAATTTAATGAAAGGAACAGTATGTCAGACATCAGACAAACAGACAGGGAATATATTGCCAATACATATAACCGCTTTGATATAGAAATAGAAAGCATTGAAAACGGATATGCCTCCGCCGACGGAAAAGAATTCATAGACTTCGGCTCGGGTATCGGAGTAAATATCTTCGGAGCGGGAGATAAGGAATGGATAGACGCGGTATGCCAGCAGGCATCAATTCTCCCCCATTCCTCAAATTTGTACTACACCAGACCGTGCGCTGAGCTTGCCAAGCTTTTATGCGAGAAAACCGGTATGAAAAAGGTATTTTTCGGCAATTCGGGAGCCGAGGCAAACGAATGCGCGATAAAATGCGCGCGCAAATACAGCTTTGACAAATACGGCGAGGGCAGAAAAACAATAATTACTCTGGTAAATTCTTTTCACGGCCGTACATTGCTTACGCTGAGCGCGACCGGTCAGGAGGTTTTCCATCAGTATTTCGGACCGTTTGTCGAAGGCTTCA
>CASEEB010000016.1 GCA_949286815.1 uncultured Eubacteriales bacterium
ACGAACATATGAACGCGCTCGGCGATATAGTGATATCGCTTGAAAAAGCCAAAGAACAGGCATATGAATATAATCACAGCTTTCAAAGAGAGACGGCGTTTCTGTGTGTACACTCCATGCTTCACCTGCTCGGATACGATCATGAACTCGGAGCAGAGGATGACATGCGGATGAGGGAAAAACAAAGCGATATAATGAATATGATGGGACTTGGCATTAAAAGCAAGGAGGCTGAATAATGAAACCGAGTGAAAGACGCGCGATGAAAAAGCAAAAAAACAATCTGTCCGAGGAGCCGAAAACAGAGGCTGAAAACGGCGCATCCGAGTTTCAGACCGCATATGAGGACGATTATAATATTGAGAAAAACCGTTACGGCGAGGTAGTTTCCGACAGCGGAGAGGAAGGCCTGCACAGAGAGGGATTTGTGCAAAGCCATATAAGGCTTATAACATTTATAGTGTGTATAGGCGTGTTTTTGGCTTTATTCGGTCCGTGGAGTTACTTTAAGATTAGAGACGCTATAGAAAGCTCGAACCGTATGGAGAACGACCTGACAGACATATCCATGATGAATGTTTACGGCATATCCGAAAAGGGAGAAGGTGTCACGTGGTCTGATTTTTCAAATTATAATTATGAGGACCAAAGCTATGACCACGAAGGCGGAAGATATATAAGGCGCCAGTATAATATAAAAGACAGTGTATTTTTTATCTGGGTAGGCGGTTCTACCTCCCAGGGAATTCCGGATTATGTATATCTGATAAACGGAGATACGGGAGCCATGATAGAAATGCGTGAGGAAAGCGCGGAGGATTTTGTAGAGGGCAGAATCGAAGGGAACGTCCGGGATTAAACCGGGCGGTATTGTGAAAAATGCTAATACGGCGGCAGTATTTTTCCATATTTTCAGCTGTTGCCGCGCGGCGTGGTGAAACATAATCATATGAGAAAAACAGGATATATAGCTATAGTCGGTCGCCCGAATGTGGGGAAATCGACATTGTTAAACGCGATATTGGGTGAGAAGGTGGCAATCGTGTCGTCAAAGCCCCAGACGACAAGAAACCGGATTATAGGTATACACACGGAAGGGGAAAATCAGTTTGTGTTTCTTGACACACCGGGTATTTTCAGACCGAGAAATTCCCTGGGGTCGTATATGGTAAAGACCGCGAATTCTACAATGCAGGACGCGGATGCCGTCATACTTGTCGCGGACGCGGGAAAGCCTTTCTCGGAAGTCGAAGAAAATGTCATAAAGTATGTTGAAAAAGCGTCGCTGCCCTGCGTTCTTGTATTGAACAAGACTGATTTGTACAACCGGGAGATAATCGCGCAGACTATCTCCGCGTATGCGTCAAAGCATAATTTTGACGCGGTAGTTCCGGTTTGCGCCAAAAACGGCAAAGGGGTCAGTGAAGTGCTTGACGAATGCGGTCAGTTTTTGTCTGAGTCGGATTTCTTTTTCCCGACCGATATTGTTACCGACCAGTCCGAAAGACAGGTTGCCGCGGAGATTATACGTGAAAAGCTGCTCCGCACGCTCAATAAGGAGGTCCCGCACGGGATAGCGGTGGTAATCGAGGAATTCAAGGACGAAGACTCTCTCATAAGCATACGGGCGGAAATATACTGTGAAAAAGCTTCTCACAAGGGAATCATAGTCGGAAAGCACGGAGAGGAGCTCAAGCGTGTCGGATCGTATGCCAGGGCGGATCTCGAAGCGATATTCGGAACAAAGGTGTACCTCAATCTCTGGGTAAAAGTCAAGGAAAATTGGAGAGACAGCCAGCGTGTCATAACAGATTTCGGATATAAAGGCGACTGATTTTCCGGACAAGCTCAAATACGGAAAGAAAGGGTGATAAAGACGCTTTTTTCTACCGATGGCATTATTACAAGAATTTCCGATACGGCAGTCGGAGACCGTATGGCTGATATTATAACTCCGGAAAGAGGGAGGATCAGCGTTTGCGTTAAGGGAGGAAAGAGCCCGGTCAGTAAATTGGGAGGGATTTCTCAGCTTTTCACATACGGAAATTATGAAATATATGAAAAAAACTCTATGTATTGGATGAGAGGCGGAAGTATCATCTGTCCGTTCTATGAAATATCCAACGAGATTGAAAGACTCGCGCTCGGCACATATTTGTGCGAGGTGGCGAACGACCTTACGGGAGAAAATGAGGAAAGCCGCGAAATTCTGCGTTTGCTGTTAAATACGCTATACCTTGTCGGAAAGGGCGAGAAAAACCAAATACAGGTAAAGGCGGTATTTGAAATCAGAGCAATGTGCCTTTCCGGGTACTGTCCTGAGCTTTCCGGATGTATATATTGTAAGAAAAATGATTGCGAATTTATGTACCTTGATGTTTTAAGAGGCAGGCTTATATGCTCGGACTGCCTATCAAAAAGGGAAAATAAGACAATAAATATATCTGATGAATTTGAATATACAGAGCAGAAAAATCTGCTTTTCGGAATGACGCCCGCGGTTTTGGCGGCGTTTTGTCATGTCGTGTATTCACAGCCGGGAAAAATTTTTGCCTTTGAGATTAAAGACAAGACAGAACTTGAGGACTTTGGAAAAATTGCCGAGACATACTTGCTCGAACATCTGGGGCACGGGTTTAAATCTCTTGATTTCTACCGTTCGGTAAAATAAAATTAAAAAAAGAGGTGCGATTTGGTGATTAAAGGCGATACTCCTTTGTCTTCAGGACTTGAGGCGCTTAAGAACGTCGGCAGATATCCCATGCATATGCCGGGACATAAGAGAAATACACAGCTTGTCGGGAGCATTTCGGATTTTTATTTGCCGTATGATATAGATATAACCGAAATTGAGGGCTTTGACAATCTTCACTGTCGCACGGGAGTGCTTGCGCAATTGTCGGAAAGATGCGCGCGCCTTTATGGCGCGAAGTATGCCTTTCCTCTTGTGGGCGGTAGCACATGCGGAATTCTTTCATGTATCAGAGCTGTCACAAAGCCAAATGATAAAATCATAATGGCGAGAAACTGTCACATGTCCGTATACCATGCGGTATCGCTGTGTTCGCTCGAAGCCGAATATATTTATACCGAATATTGTTGCAGGAGCGGTATCATAGGTTCCGTGAAGCCGGGACAGGTAAGAGAAGCGTTTGAAAGTAATCCGGACGCCAGGGTTTTAATCATTACAAGTCCTACATATGAGGGAGTAATAAGTGACATAGAGGAGATTGCGAAAATCGTCCATGAATTCGGAGCGTTGCTTTTTGTCGACGCCGCGCACGGGGCGCATCTTTCAGTCAATAAAAACAATTTTCTTCCTGAAAATAAAATATGCTGTGCGGACGCGGCGGTTGTAAGTCTGCATAAGACTCTCCCGGCACTGACGCAGACGGCGCTGGTGCTTGTTTTCGGGGATAACGCGGATAAAATCGAGTCGTCTTTGTCCCGTCGGATTGATATTTTTGAAACCAGCAGTCCTTCTTACATTTTACTTTCGTCTATAGAACAATGCGTGAATATACTTGAAAATTACGGCGACAGTCTGTTTAAAGCGTGGAAAAACAGAATTGATTTGTTTGAAGAAAATATACGAAAGCTTGAAAATTTAAGAATTTTCGGATATGG
>CASEEB010000017.1 GCA_949286815.1 uncultured Eubacteriales bacterium
TGGAACGGATATAAAACCGAGATTTGGTAAGTTAATTATTAGTAATGTAAAAAAGAGGATGTTATGAAGAAAACAATAATCTATATTCTGTCTGTGATAATGATACTGACAACATTTAGTGGCTGTAATGGCACGTCGGAAGACCCGGATAAAGAGTCGGAGACCAAGGAAGAGGCGGCAACGGAAAAAGAAAATCCTATAACTGATTTTTTATACAGTACTCTTGACGACGGAACGCTTATTATATCTTATATAGGCAAAGACAGCAACGTCGTATTTCCCTCTGAAATAAATGGGGTAAAAGTTACTTCGATAAGCGGAATCAGCGGAGAAGGAATATATACAGTTGAGTCGGTGACTATACCGGAAACCGTCACCACTATCGTGAGCGAGGCGTTTAAAGACTGTACTTCTCTTTCGGAAGTCAATCTTCCGGATTCGCTTGTTAAAATTGATAGGGAAGCTTTTGCGGGCTGTACTAGCCTAAAGCATATATATTTACCTCCAAACTGTTTTAGTGACTATATAGATGGTACAGATTATAGTGGTTATAATATTTTTGGAAATTCGGGTTTAGAAACTGTTGAGTTGTCTGAAGGCATTGAAATACTTCCTGATAATATTTTCTATATGACTAATATAAAAGAAATCACAATGCCGAGTACACTCAAGACTATAGGATTTGGCGCTTTAATGTCATGTGAAAAATTAGAAAAAGTGACCTTAAATGAAGGACTAAAAACAATAGACAGTTGTGCGTTTGGAGGATGTCCAAAACTTACGGAAATTATTATTCCATCTACAGTTGATAAATTATTGGAAGTAGCGTTCAGACGTAGTAGAAACTTGAAAATGGTTAAATTTGAAGGTAATGCTCCAACGGAATTTTATATCAAATCTCTGCATGATGATTTCAAGGATGAATTACCACAATTTACTGTTTATTATCATGAGGGGGCGGAAGGCTTTACCTCTCCCGAATGGTATGGATATAAAACCGAGATTTGGTAATCTATGTAAGAATATACGAATTTGTAGTTTTTAGATTACATATAATACAGTAAAAAGGCTGTATCAGATGCTTTAGCTTAAGCATTTGACGCAGCCCTTTTTTTAGCTTAAATCCTCAATCAAACCGGCAAGTTCTTGATTTGATGTGGTTATAATACCTTGCGCAAGTTGCTCTCTGTCCTGAGCGGACAGGGAAGAAATGGCGGTATTTATGGTCTTCATGAGATTGCCTCTTTCGTCAAAAACCCCGATTATACCGTTATATTCCTTTAAAATATAAACGGTTTTTTCGCCGGAAACCTGATTATCGCCACCGTTATCGATAGAATTTTCAAAGGAATCAATTGAATTATTAACTGAATCCAAGCTCGCGTTTATATCTGAAAAACGATTATTCAGGTCATTGTACATGTTGTAAAGTCTGTCGTAGCTTTCATTGAAATGTGAAACCGCGAAAGCCAGGATGCCGATAAGAACAAGGGAAGTCAAAGAGATAATCAACAGCGAATAAAAAGCGCCTTTTGATATTTTCATAATAACTCCGTTCCGCCATAAAAATGGCTTGTAAATATGTGTTTTGCTAAAATAAGCAAGTAAAACAGGATTACGCGAACAATTTATCCAATAAACATCATTAATAATAATTTTTACATTAATTATGATTGCCACATTTGTGTGATATATTCGCGTTTGCGGGAAAAAATAAAATTGAGAAATGTGACAGTTCAAGTTTAAAAACTTTTCAGATATTTACAACAAAATTTTGCGGCACAATCGGGGTTATCATGAAAAAATTTATTAAATCAATCTCAATTATAATTACCGCTCTGATGGTTGTTATGACTGTAACGGCAAGCGGTGCATTCTATTATCTTTATAAATATTCAGACAGTAAGGTTGATGAAATTCTGCTTGAACATAATAACAGCTCCGCGGGCACTCTTCTGTATTATTATGATTTTACAGACAGAAAAAACAGGATAGGAGAGGAAAAAATGCTGCCGGGAGAGCATTTCAATGGAAGCATCAGATATAAATATGCTTCGTATTCAGAGATGCCGGACAGCCTTATCAACGCATTCATTGCAGTGGAAGACAAAAATTTCTACAGACATGACGGCGTTGATTTCCTGAGAACATTAAAGGCAGGATTAAATTATATATTGAAGTTTTCCTCAAGTTTCGGCGCTTCGACCATTACACAGCAGCTGGTAAAAAACCTTACCGGAAATGACGAGATCACCGTTACAAGAAAAATTAAGGAAATGTTCTCGGCAATGGACCTCGAAAGACGCTGCGACAAAACAGAAATACTTGAAATGTATCTGAACATTATAAATCTTTCGGACGGCTGCAGAGGCGTGGGGGCGGCTGCCGAATATTATTTTTCGAAAAACCCGTCGCAGCTTACTTTGCAGGAGGCAGCGTGTATAGCCGCCATTACCAACAATCCCTCAAAATATAATCCTATTACACATCCCGAAAACAATATATACAGGCGTAATCTGATTTTAAAGTGTATGCTGGAACAGGGATATATAACCGAGTCTGAATACGAGGAAGCCAAAAACAGCGACTTATCTCTGAATACGGCAAAAGATAAGGAAAGCAATGTAAATTCATGGTATGTCGATATGGTTGCCGAGGATGTAATACGCGACCTTTGCCGGAAATACAATATGAATAAAGACGCCGCGTCAATTATGCTGTATACGGGCGGATTAAAAATATATACCGCCATAGACCCTGAAATACAAAAAATTCTTGACGATTATTATTCGGATACCTCTAACTTTCCTATTGAACCAAATAAAAGCATTTCGCCTCAATCGTCTATGATAGTAATAGACCCTTATACCGGAGACATTCTGGGTGTCGCGGGCGCCATAGGAAAAAAACAGGCAAACAGAATACAGAATTATGCTACGGATACGCGCAGACCGCCGGGGTCCGCGATAAAACCGTTGTCTGTTTACGCTCCCGCGTTTGAGAGAAAGCTTATAAAGTGGTCGTCCATAATAGAGGATTCTCCGGTAACCGACGCGAAGTCAAGCAGACCTTGGCCGGCAAATTCAAACAAAACTTATGTGGGAGATGTCGATATCCAATATGCTGTCAGCAATTCTTTGAATACCGTAGCGGTTAAAGTCCTGCATATGGTCGGAGATAAAAACTCATTTGACTTTTTGAAAAACACGCTCGGAATGACAAGTCTGATATCGCCCGGAAAAAACAGCGCGGGGGACTGCGGAGACGCCGCTCTCGCGTTGGGACAGCCAAACTATGGTGTTACTCTCAGAGAACTTGTGGGAGCTTACAGTATATTTGAGGACGGGGTATACAGTTCTACACGTTCTTATTATAAAGTTACGGACAGTGAAGGGAATATTTTACTTCAGAATGAGCCGGTGCAGAATGTCGTTCTTTCGCGTGAAAACGCCGCGATAATGACCAAGCTTCTCGAATCGGTTGTCGATTCGGGTACGGCAAGAGGGCAGATATCCCTTGATTCGGTAACGGACGTAGCCGGAAAGACGGGCACGACGCAGGATAATTGTGACAGACTGTTTGTAGGATATACTCCCGAGCTTTTGTCCGGAGTGTGGTTTGGCTATGATTATCCGGAGCCTCTTAACTCCTTTGGAAAAAATCAGGCGGTACGTATATGGGACGATGTCATGAATAAGATCTTTGAATCGGGTTGTTACGGTACTTCAGTTAAACACTTTTCAACACCTGACAGCATTTATAAACTGACATATAACCGAAAAACCGGAGAATATCCTGGTACTGATGACGATAAAAGACAAATAACCGATGGTTGGTTTTGCGACGATTGATCGGCATTAATCATAAAAACCCCGATGTCATCATATATTAAAGTGTAAATTATTGCGTGAAAACAAAGAAGTTTACTTTTTTCACGCAATAACTTATACCTGTAAATATACTGGTTTTTTACGGAATTTTTTAATGGGGGAATATACATATGAAGAAAAAGGTTTCTGCCGCAACCGGAAAAAATAATAACACAATATCTTTAATCTGCGGAATATTGTACACTGTCCTCGCGGTTATTATAAGGTTGTTCAATAAAAATCCATATGAGGTCCTGCATCGGATTGATACCGGAAATATTATGCTGCCTTTATGGATTTTCAATATTTTTTCATTTGCAATGTGCTTTATTTCCGGCTTTGCCGCGGGAATTATCATACATGATATATTGAGCGGAAAATCAGGCGGAAGAATAGAAATCAAAGCGTATCAGGGAGGCTTGCTGTTTCTTACCGTGATTTTTTTGTCGCTTGTATGGTATTCGGTATTTTTCGGCAGCGAAGCTTTATTTATATCTTTTTTAATTTCATTATTATCACTGTGTTTGTCCGTAGCGGTTACATATCTTTGGTCTTATACAAATCTGAAATCCACTTTAATGATGGTGGTTTATTCTGTCTGGATGTTTTATATTTTTCTGCTGAATTTGTTCATTATATTCAACAATTAATAATGCTTAACCTGCATTTTATAAATATTTAAAATTTTAAAATCAAAATATACAAATAAGTATTGACAAATAAGTAATGATGTAGTATAATTTATACACACAAAAATTTTTGGAGGAATTTTAAACCATGAAAATTTTGAAAGTTATATCTTCTGTGTTGGTTGCGGTAATGCTCGCATGTACTTTCATTTCCTGTAACAGTACAGGCAATGAGGAGGGAACCTCGGGTGAGAGCGTATCCAATGTTTCGGTCACGGTATCCTTAAAGATAAAGGATCAGGACGGGAAAATAATAGAAGAAGCTGTGGATTATGTGTATACGGGTCCTAAAGCTACCGTCTTTAACATCCTTGAAGATTACTGCACTATCGAAAAAGGTATTGAGTTTGTTGCGGAAAACGGCACAGTGAAGACTATAGGTGAATACAGCGCTGACAGTGAATATTACTGGGCTTTCTGGAAAGGAACCGCGAATGACGGCTCTGTAGTTGATAATCAGACAATGAGCGAGTTTGAAATTGCCGACGGAGAGGGATTCACAGTATTCCTCAGACCGCTTGCGGGTGACTGATATTTATAAATTAAAAACCACTTGCTGCCGTTTTGCACAGTCCGTTTTTACGGATGAGTGCAGGCTGAGGCAAGTGGTTTTTTGCTTGTTTCTACTAAAATTAAATATTTGTTTTATTGATTGCAATATGAGATTATTTGTAAGATTATTTAAAAAAATAAAGAAAAAAGTCGAAATTGCTTGACAAATTATGATTTTTGAGTTATGATTATATAAAGGTTAAAGATGATAAATTCTTGAAAATAACAAAACAAAAATTATATTTTATTAGAGTACGACATCGTTGATTTTCTAATTGATGCAGTCAGTAATTAATTCGATTTATTTGATAATATGCCAATGATTTGTATAACAGCTATGAGGATTTACTTGTATATCTTAATAATTAAGGAACAAATCACATGTTAAAAAATTATAAACACATCATAAAGAATAATTTTTTTATATTAGGTTATCTTTGGCGGTCACGTAAGAGCTATATTTTTATCAATGTCGGTATGTCGGCTATAAACAGTATCATGAATTTGGGTGAAATATGGCTGCTTAAGTTATTTATTGATTCATTGACATCGGGTGAAAAATTGTGGACCATAATAATTATTATAGTGCTTTACGCTTTGGCTGTTAAACTCCATGAATTATTATACAACTATGTTTATCAATTTGAATTTCCGAAAGCTTCATACGCGATAAACCGGGCGCTGACCGAAGATATAATGAAGAAATCGGTTTCCATTGATATGTATTGTTTCGATAATACGGAATTTTACGACAAATATACAGAGGCTTTGGCGGAAACATCTCAAAGGACGTTTGATGTTTTAAATACCATGAGTTCATTTGTATATTCTGTAATATCAATTATAGGTTTATTGTCAATGATTATTGCATGGGAACCGATTGTTTTCGGTTTAGCAATACTCTTAATGATTTCAAACTTGATTTTTATCAACAGAAGCAATAAAGTTATTTATGACCGGGATATGGAACTGACGCCGTATAACCGTTATATGAACTATTGCAAAGGTACTTTCTTTTCGCGTGCGGTTGCGAAAGATTTACGCTTATATCCTAATATATCGGAGTATTTAAAAGCAAATTTTTCAAAATATATGAGCATGGCTCAGGACATATTCACTTCAAAAACCAAAAAGCTTTATTTTTATTCCGCGACCAAAATGATAATAACCTGTATTACAGAGATAATCCTACCGCTGACCTATTTGGCCGTAAGATGTTTAGCGGGCGCGATTACAATCGGAAGTGTAACGGCGCTTTGGGAGTCGATGAAAGGGGTCGCCAATACTCTGAGCGGATTTTCTTACAATTACTCACAGATGAAAAAATCAAGCTTGTATATTGACAATCTGAGATTTATATTGAACTATGAGCCGAAGATTAAAACCCCTGAACATTATCAGCAGATTCCTTCTGAAATAGACAGTATACAATTTCACAATGTATATTTTCGATATAATGAAGAGGGTGAATATGTACTGCAAGATATCAATATCACGATTAATTCAAATGAAAAAGTGGCTTTTGTAGGTCATAACGGAGCCGGAAAATCCACATTGATAAAATTGGTGCTGAGGTTGTATGATCCTACCTCGGGCTGTATAACTCTTAACGGAACAGATATAAAAAACTTTAATCTGAATGAATACAGGAGTCTGTTCGTCACATTGTTCCAGGATTTTTCTTTGTTTGCCGTTCCGGTTTGCGTCAATGTGTTAGGCAGACCGATTGAAAATATTGAGGATGAAAAGCTTGTGATTGAGGCAATGAAAGAGGCGGGAATATATGATAGGATTATATCTGAGGAAAAAGGCATAAACAGCGAATATACAAGGGAATTTGATGAAAACGGTGTTTTGTTATCCGGGGGTGAGGCGCAAAAGCTTGCGCTGTCAAGAATATTTGCGGACAAGAACTCGAAAATTGTGATACTCGATGAACCGTCCTCAGCGCTCGACGTTGAATCCGAACATCATTTATATGAAAATCTGATCAAAAATACCGAAGGGAAAATTTCTTTGATGATTTCGCACAGACTGTCTGCCACAATCAATTCGGATAAAATATTTTTCATGGAAAACGGAAGAGTAAAAGAACAGGGAACACATGAAGAACTAATGCAATACGATGGAAAATATAAATACGTGTTCAATCTTCAGGCGCAAAAATACAGAGGGGAGAATGCGCAACTGAAAATGAAGGAGCTGAATTATGAATGAATTCATTTTCAGTGTACATTTCTTAATGTAAAATAATTTTGTGGTCTTTATTTGATTTTAATCGGGGAGGCAAAGCCAGGCTGCAATGAATGAAAAGAATGAAATTATATACACATTGTCAAAATTGAAATTGGAAAATAACATATGTGAAAAAATACCCGCTATTGTAATGAGCAACAGCATGTATCCCGCATTGAGGAGAGGTCAGAAGGTTTTTGTTTACCCGGTGAAAAACGAATTGCGGATCGGAGATATAGTATTATATAAACACTGGGAAAAATCATTGACCATTCACAGAATCGCGGATATCCGAACCGACAATAATTTTAGTAAAATATACTTTACAAAGGGCGATAATAACAAAGAGACAGATGATTATCGGATTACGGAAAAGGATATTATCGGTATTGTAAAAACCGAATGAAAGACATTAATCCGCAATTCAGTTTGACCGGCGGAATATTATTTTTTAAGTGTTAATTTTAATTACAGCTGTCTGTATCAGACTTTAAGCTCAAGCTGTATGTTTACTCTGTCATATTCCATGTTGTCTATAGGCACCTCGACAAAACCCATTTTGGCGTAAAGATGCATTGCCGCTCCTAAAACGCGATTTGAAACAATCATGAGCTTTTGGGCGCCTTTGCTTTTTGCGTGGTCCATACAGGCCTTCAGTACGGCTTGTCCCGCGCCTTTACCCTGATATTTTTCATCGGTTGCGAGCTTGCATATTTCCCACACGCCGTTGCCTCTCGGCAATATCATGCATGTCGCGATAGCTGTATTGTCTTCTACCGCAAAATAAACCTCAGCGCCGTTTTTTATCAAATCCTCCACTCCCTCAAGCATTTCCGTATCCTGAGGCTCCACGACGAAATATTTGTTCAACCAGGCAAGATTCAAATCTATAAAAGACTGTTTGTATTGGTGTTGATAAGAAACTATTTTCAAGATATTTTACCTCCGGAATTGATTTATACTTTTTTATGTATTATAAATCATTCTAACATTTTTTAATTTATTTGTCAATAGAAACGCCGCTCAATAAAAAAAGCGGATTCATCGGAATATGATGTGTCCGAAAAAATGCGGAAAAATTTCAAAAAATCTATTGACAAATGTTGATTTTGGTGATATACTGTAATATCATAAACCGTTGAAGCGGAGATAACGTCAATCAAGACTATACAGAGAGCCCGTGTCGCTGAGAGTCGGGTTAGAAACTGTTTGGCAAATGGACCGCGGAGGGCGCAGTCAAAGGAATTTTCCGAGTATTCTGCGACGTTTGGGCATACGTAAACTGCCGGGAATATGTTTGTATTCTGCTGAGCGTACATCTTTTTAGGATGTGAATCAAGGTGGCACCGCGGATAGTTTTTAATTATTCGTCCTTGACAGGGATTTTTCTGTCAGGGGCGTTTTTTGTTTATATTTAAATTATCCGGAGGCGAGCATCATGAAAATCAAACCGAGTCAGGAAGAAGCAATTGCGATTGCAAATACCGGCAAATACAGGGTATTGCCTGTCAGCTGTGAAATACTGTCCGATTTTATAACACCGATCGAAACAATTAAAATTCTGAAAAATGTATCAACTCATTGCTATATGCTTGAGTCGGTCGCAGAAAACGAAAAATGGGGACGTTACACATTTCTCGGATTTGATCCGAAGTTGGAGATTACCTGTATAAACGGCGAGATGAAAGTAGGCAACATAAAATTCAGAACGCAGAATCCCTCGGAGCATATTCGTCAGATACTTGTCGAGTATAAAAGTCCCCGTTTTGATTATCTTCCGTCTTTTACGGGAGGATTGGTGGGATATTTCTCGTATGACTACCTTTCATACAGCGAACCGACGGTTCGCCGTGACACAGTGGACAACGAAGAATTCAAGGATGTTGACCTGATGCTTTTCGATAAGGTCATTGCTTTTGACAATTACCGCCAAAAAATTGTTTTAATAGTAAATATGCCGCTTGATGAGCCTGTAACCGGTTATAATAAAGCGGTTATGGAACTTATGAACCTTGCGCGTCTTATCAGAACGGGAGAAAAGAAAGATGAGGCTTTGGGACATATTACCGGAGAAATTTCGCAATTGTTTGATAAGGACGGCTATTGCTCTATGGTTGAAAAAGCAAAGCGTCATATACATGAGGGGGATATATTCCAGATAGTATTATCAAACCGTCTCAGCGCCCCATTTGAAGGAAGCCTGTTGAATACATACCGTATTCTGCGAACCATTAATCCGTCGCCGTACATGTTTTATTTTGCCGGTACCGATGTGGAGGTGGCGGGTGCTTCGCCCGAAACACTTGTCAGGCTTGAAAACGGTATTCTTCACACCTTTCCGCTTGCGGGAACCAGACCTCGGGGCAAAACCGAAGAGGAGGACAACGCACTTCAAGCCGAGCTGCTCAGCGATGAAAAGGAGCTTGCGGAGCACAACATGCTGGTAGACCTCGGACGAAATGACCTCGGTAAAATCAGTAAGTTTTCAACCGTACAGGTCGAAAAGTTTCATTCAGTCGAGCGTTACTCGCACGTTATGCACATAGGCTCTACTGTACGGGGCGAGATCCGGGACGACTGTGACGCTCTCGACGCCATAGAAGCGGTGCTTCCCGCGGGAACATTGTCGGGCGCTCCCAAAATACGGGCATGTCAGCTTATCGGAGAGCTTGAAAATAACAAACGCGGTATTTACGGCGGAGCCATAGGATACATTGATTTCACCGGAAATATGGATACCTGTATCGCGATTCGAATCGCGTACAAGAAAAACGGAAAAGTATTTGTGCGGAGCGGTGCGGGAATCGTCGCCGATTCCGTGCCTCAGAAAGAGTTTGAGGAGTGTCTGAATAAAGCACGGGCGGTAATTGACGCTTTAATACAGGCAGAACAAGCCGATGAGTAAAAACTTTTTTATCATCTTTTTGAGTCCGAAAGTTGAAAGCAGGGGGATTAAATTATTATGATTTTGCTTATTGATAACTATGACAGCTTTTCATATAACCTTTATCAGCTAACAGGAGAATTACATCCTTCCGTCAAAGTCATCCGCAATGATGAAATGACTGTAGGAGAGATTAAGCAGCTTGCGCCTGAACGCATTATTCTTTCTCCGGGACCCGGCAGACCCGAGGACGCTGGAGTTATAATTGATGTCATAAAAACTGTCGGTAAAGATATTCCCATACTCGGCGTTTGCCTTGGTCATCAGGCAATTTGCGCGGCTTACGGAGCCACCGTAACATACGCGAAAAAGTTGATGCACGGAAAGCAGTCGGAGATTAAACTTTTTCCGGATTGTCCGATATTTGAAAATTGTCCGCCGGTAATTCCCGTAGCAAGATATCATTCACTTGCCGCAGATCCGGGTACTATTCCGGATTGTCTGAAAATAACCGCGATTACCGATGACGGTGAGATAATGGGAGTACAGCATAAAGACTTTCCGGTTTTCGGAGTACAATTTCATCCCGAATCCATAATGACGCCGGACGGAAAAACCATATTGAGAAATTTTATAAGGGGGGTTATAATCAATGATTAAAGACGCGATAGTAAAAATAGTAAATAAAGAAGACCTCACGTATGACGAGGCATACACGGTTATGAACGAGATAATGAGCGGTCAGACCACACCGACCCAGAACGCAGCTTTTCTCGCGGCGCTTTCGACCAAGAGCGCGAGGGCCGAGACGACAGATGAGATTGCGGGTTGCGCCGCCGCAATGAGAGCGCATGCCACTAAAGTGGAGACTGATATGGAGCTTTTTGAGATTGTGGGTACAGGTGGGGACAATGCGCACAGTTTCAATATTTCCACGACCTCCGCGCTTGTGGCGGCCGCGGGAGGTATGAAGGTTGCGAAGCACGGCAACAGAGCCGCTTCTTCTCAGTGCGGAACGGCGGATTGTCTCGAAGCGCTCGGGGTTAATATCATGCAAAGTCCCGAAAAATGCGTCGAGCTTTTGAAAAAGGTAGGAACGTGTTTCTTTTTTGCGCAGAAATATCATACCTCAATGAAGTACGTCGGGGCTATTCGCAAAGAACTCGGATTTCGAACCGTGTTCAATATTCTCGGTCCTCTCACAAATCCCGGAACTCCCTCAATGCAGCTTCTCGGAGTATATGACGACTATCTTGTGGAACCTTTGGCGCAGGTGTTGGTCAATCTCGGAGTTAAACGCGGCATGGTGGTTTACGGGCAGGATAAACTCGACGAAATTTCCATGAGTGCTCCGACTAAGGTATGCGAGATACGGGACGGTTGGTTTAAATCCACGGTTATAACACCTGAAGATTTTGGATTTGCGCGTTGTTCAAGAGAAGACCTTAAGGGCGGTACGCCGCAGGAAAATGCGAAGATTACACTTGCGATACTGAACGGCGAGAAAGGACACAAAAGAGACGCGGTTCTGATGAACGCGGGAGCCTCGCTTTATATCGGAGGCAAGGCAAAAAATATTAAAGAAGGTATATCACTTGCGGCGGAAATGATCGATTCCGGGAAAGCGCTTGAAGTACTGAACAGACTGATTGAATTGAGCAATAGTCCGGAGGAGACGGCATGACGATTCTCGACAGGCTTGCCGAACATGCCAAAGAACGCGTAGAACAGGCAAAAGAGAAAATTCCGCTTGAAGAAATCAGATGTCGGTCACTGTCTCTTCCCGCGGGAAATTTTGATTTTGAAACTGCCGTTAAAAAACCGGATATCTCTTTTATCTGCGAATGTAAAAAAGCCTCTCCGTCCAAAGGGATAATTTCTCCGGATTTTCCGTATTTGCAAATCGCTAAGGAGTACGAGGAAGCGGGCGCGGACTGCATATCCGTACTTACCGAGCCGAAATGGTTTTTAGGCAGTGACGAATATCTTCTGAAAATCGCGGACGCCGTATCGATTCCTTGTCTGCGCAAGGATTTTACGGTTGACGAATATATGATTTACGAATCAAAGCTGCTCGGTGCTTCGGCGGTTTTGCTCATCTGCGCGATTTCGGATGAGATGCAAATAAAGAAATACATTCAGATCTGCGATACCCTCGGAATTTCGGCTTTGGTGGAAGCCCACAATGAAGACGAAGTAAAAATGGCTCTAAGAGTCGGAGCAAGGATTATCGGAGTAAATAACCGAAATCTTAAAGATTTTACGGTAGACACTGATACCAGCGCTAAACTTCGGAAAATGATACCGAAAGATATATTGTTCGTATCGGAAAGCGGAGTCCGGAATAAAGATGATATTTCAAAACTTCGCGATATAGGCGCAGACGCGGTTTTGATAGGTGAAACACTTATGCGGGCGTCCGATAAAAAGACCATGCTTGCGCAATTGAGAGGTGTACCGTGACAAAAATTAAACTTTGCGGGCTTTTTCGTCCTTGTGATATTGAAGCGGCAAATCAACTGAAACCTGATTATATAGGCTTTGTTTTCTCACGGAAAAGCCACAGGTATGTCAGTCCTGAAACCGCGTTTACGCTCAGGAAATTACTTGCCCCTGATATTACCGCGGTAGGTGTTTTTGTTGATGAACGCGCGGATAATATTGCATCGCTGCTAAATAGCGGTACGATAGACATGGCACAGCTGCACGGAAACGAGGATGAGGACTATATCAGCAATTTAAAAAAGCTGACCGATAAGCCGCTGATAAAGGCTTTTAAAATCAGAAACGCATATGACGCGGAAAATTCAAATACGAGCAATGCCGATTATATTTTGCTCGATTCGGGAGCCGGAAGCGGCATTACCTTTGACTGGACATTGCAAAAACACGTAAAAAGACAATATTTTCTTGCCGGCGGGCTTGACTCCGACAATGTAGGCGAAGTAATCCGGAATTATAAACCTTTTGCCGTAGATGTCAGCTCCTCAATTGAGACCCAACGGTTTAAAGATATAAACAAAATGGCAGCGTTTGTCGCTGCGGTGAGAAAGGAAGAATTAAAATGACAAATCCTAACGGGCGTTTCGGGATACATGGCGGGCAGTATATTCCCGAAACCTTAATGAACGCGGTTATAGAGCTTGAGGAAGCTTATAACCACTATAAAAACGACCCTGAATTCAACAGGGAACTGACTGAACTTTTGAACGAATACGCGGGAAGACCGTCAAGACTGTATTATGCCGAAAAAATGTCAAGAGACCTCGGAGGAGCTAAGATTTATCTCAAACGGGAAGATCTGAATCATACGGGCGCTCATAAGATAAACAATGTGCTCGGTCAGGCACTCCTGGCAAAGAAAATGGGAAAAACACGGCTTATTGCAGAAACCGGTGCGGGTCAGCACGGAGTAGCCACAGCCACCGCGGCCGCGCTTATGGACATGGAATGTGTGGTTTTCATGGGGCAGGAGGACACTGTCAGACAGGCGCTCAATGTATACCGTATGCGTCTGCTCGGCTCTGAGGTAATACCCGTAAAAACTGGTACGGCAACCTTAAAGGACGCCGTTTCCGAAGCCATGCGTGAGTGGACGTCCCGAATAAGCGACACCCATTACTGTCTCGGCTCTGTAATGGGTCCACACCCGTTTCCCACTATTGTGCGTGACTTTCAGGCGGTCATTTCCAAAGAGATCAAGGAACAGATACTCTCCAAGGAAGGCAGATTGCCGGACGCCGTCATTGCCTGTGTGGGCGGAGGCTCAAACGCCATAGGCAGCTTTTATCATTTCATAGAAGATAAAGAAGTGAGGCTTATCGGATGCGAAGCGGCGGGCAGAGG
>CASEEB010000018.1 GCA_949286815.1 uncultured Eubacteriales bacterium
ACTTCGACAAATTCTCAACTTGAAGAAATGATTTCATATCCTTGCCTTTTCACCGGACAAAGATAATGCAAGCCGAGTGCAAAGCGTGCAAGCTCGCTTGAAAAAGCTTTACCGAGGCGCAGCTTATCTTATCAAAAGATACAGGCAAGCCGAGTGCAAAGCGTGCAAGCTGTACGAATTGGCTTGCCGCCACATTGACGATTGAGCGGCAGTAACCGAGCGACACGAAAGAGTTCTTTGACATACAGCAAGCACAGCTTGGAAACAAACGCCATCGTTTTTGATTCATAATGTCACTCTATGTTATTTATGTTACGTCATTTTTGCCGAAAATTCATCCAAAAGAGGCTAAAAGAGACAAAAATCAGCGTAAATGTGCAAAAAAACGGCTCAAAATTTGGTTTTACAGTTTCTTTTGATGTATTTTTGTCGCAGAAATAAACATTAGACGTACGGGTCTATCCGATACAGACATAAAAAAGAGAAAAGAAAGGATACAGAAAGAGCTGTCAAAGTAATATGTTGATGGCTCTGTTTTTATTGTTAAATTTAAAGATATGGCTGCACAAATAAAGAAACCTTATCATTCGGAACTGTTTGAATTTTCTTTTGTTCCCAACTATGAAAAGAGCATAAAATATCTCGCTACCAATCTTTCAGACGAAGAAGATTGGGAATTTTCAGATGCTAAGAATATTAAATATTCAATTTTGAAAAATTATCTTGAACACATATTCAGGAAATTGAAGCAGGAAAATAAGATAGCCTATGCTTCCGGAAATTCCTACGCTTGTTTCAATACTGGTTTAGTAACAAAAAATCTTGAAGAGATATTCGCTTTCTTTGAATCCAATAAGAATCCAAAACCGGGGCAAAAAACAACCCCTTTCTGCTTCAAAGCATTTTTAAAAGAAAGCGATTATCAACTACTAAGAGTTTTTCCGGGAAATCTTCCTGAAATCGCTGATTTTTTCCAAAAACCCGAAGACTTGATTTTCAATCCTGGTTGTAAATTGATACCACAGATTGACCATATAATAGAAGACAACAAGGAAAGGTTTCCTGCCCATATGCAAGGGCTTGATAACAACGAGATGCGTAGGAGGCTTGAGGGTGCGATAAATGAGGTCAAAAAGAAAGTAAAAACAAATTACAAGATTGCAGTCCCCCAATATTATAACAACCGCATACAGTTGCTATTGCCATTATGCCTTACACCCGGGTCTCCTTTGCCCGACTTGGCGTTAGTCACGCATAAAATAAGTGCGGATACATATACCGCACGCACTTGCTTAACTTTGAAAATGGCTTATAATAATGCACGATTGATTGTAAAGCCACAGAGTGATTGGCTTAAACCATAGCAGTGCCGGCGCGTATGCCCTCGTCGCTACGCCTTGCACTATAATAACGGCAAAGAGTCCCTGCCACTTTTCGGTTGGAACTCGGTTTTTCAAGGCGGTGCTTGCGGTAAGCTACCGCCTTTTCCGTGCCTTTTTGTTTAACAATAAAGACAGAAAGGATATGAGGCTGATACATCTATTCATCGCAACCATTTTGCTGACGTCGGCAATATGCTCATGCCGGAGCGTGCGTTACGTGCCGGTGGAAACCGTGCGCTCCGACACGCTCTATGTAAACCGGCTTCACCGCGACAGCATTTTTGTCCGCGAAAAGGGCGACACGGTGGAAGTGGTTCGCACTCTTTTCGTCGACCGCTGGCATGACAGAACGGACACCCTGCGTGCTGTCAGCACGGACACTATCCGCGTTCCCTACCCCGTTGAAAAGGAATTGACGCGGTGGGAAAAGACGAAGCTCGACATCGGGGGCATCGCCATTGGCACGGCAATTGTGCCAAATAGGCAACACGCAATCCATTGCGATACGTCACCTCGCCCGAATCGTAGGACTCCGCTCCTGCCACAATGCGGAGCAACGTTGTTTTCCCCGCGCCGTTTTTGGCAATCAGACCGATTTTGTCGCCCTCATAAATGCCAAACGTCACATCGGAAAACAGCACCTTGTCGCCAAACGACTTCGACAAATTCTCAACTTGAAGAAATGATTTCATATCCTTGCCTTTTCACCGGACAAAGATAATGCAAGCCGA
>CASEEB010000019.1 GCA_949286815.1 uncultured Eubacteriales bacterium
GAGACGAATCGAGTTTGAAGGTTGTATTTGTAAATGACGCGGGACAGGCGTCGGAATTTACTCCTGATGCTGATGGGAAAATCTGCTATGGAGAACTTGTAGATGGGCACTACGTTGTACAGGTAGAGAGCGGCGAGGAAATCATCAATCTCTTTGAGCTTTCAATTGCTGCGGAAGAGCCGGAAGAACCTGAGAATCCCGATCAAACGGAACAGCCCGGAGAGCCTGAACAGCCCGATAATTCGGAAACGCCCGATGACAATAATGTCGAAGATAAGAATGAGGAAGAGACTGAAGAGAAGGGTTCACTTGGACTTATCCTCGGTGCAGTTATCTTTGTACTTGTCGTGGCGGGCGGAATTGTAACAGTCGTCATTTTGAAAAAGAAAAATAAGAAAAATTGAGAGGTAAAAAGAGAGAATGAACAGTAATTTTTTGGCAGCGACCACGTTGAACGAATCGCTCGGTAACATCATTGTAAAAATTCAGGAGCTGATGAACAGTTTTTGGATTTATATTGTCATTGCGCTCGCCGCAGTGGTCGTTGTGTGGGGTGCGTATGTCGGCATCAAGATTGCAATCGCGCACAAAAACGAAGACAAAATCAATTCGCGCGATATGATCAAAAACCTGATTATCGGTATCATTATCATCTTTGTCGTAGCGATGGGCGCACCGCTCCTGATCAACGGTCTTGCCGCTTGGCTTGGTACGGAGCTTCCTGAAAGCGCGGCGGTTATATCCGGTGTAATTTGATAAGAAAGGGGGTTAGGGCAAATGAACAATATGTTAAATGCAACAACTTTAGACGACAGCCTTGCCGAAATCGTTTCCAAACTGCAAACTTTGATGGATTCGTTTTGGATCTACATCGTTATGGCACTTGCCGCAGTGGTCGTTGTGTGGGGCGCATACGTCGGTATTAAAATTGCCATTGCTCATAAGAATGAGGAAAAGATCAATGCGCGAGATATGGTGAAGAACCTGATCATCGGTATTATTATCATCTTCGTCGTAGCGATGGGTGCACCGCTCTTGATTAACGGTCTGTCTGCTTGGGTAGGATAAAACAACTTATGATGATAGGAAGAGCGGCAAGGTTGATTCCTTGCCGCTTGGCCTAAATACACTTTAATAAAATGGAGACATTATGCTGATTTTTTTGCAAGAATTTGCTCTCCAGATATTCCTGTGGCTTCTCCAACTTGTGGACGGCATAATGAGTATATTTTCGGCAATATCAGGGGTGGCTACAGTCAATGTAAACGGAGAGCAAGTAAATTTAATAGAAAACCTGATGGGCAATCCGACGGTAGAAACAATCTTTTGGTGTATCTTTATCCTTGCGGTAGGGCTTACCTGTATTTTTACCATTGCGGCGCTTATCAGAAATATGATTAACAGTCAAAGAACGGTCGTGACAATCGTCGGTAAGTTCTTTTTAGCGTTACTTGGCACAATGGCGATACTTGCTGTTGTCGTTCTCGGCATCTTGATTGCAAACGCAGTCCTACAGCTGATCGCAAGGATATTCCAAGTACACAATACAGTAGAGTTATCAAATACGCTGTTTGATGCTTGCGTAGGGGAATGGCTTAACGGATATTCTGTTGCCGAACTTGATGTAACGTCACTTTCGGTGCGCGATATTTTCGGAGATTACAATACAGCAGTATTCGGTATTTGGCCGACATCGTGGACGAATAACGGAATGGTAAATCCTGATTCATTTATGTATATGCCCGCGCTTATCTCTTCAATTGCGGTGTCTATCGCATTGATCGTCGCGGTAATCAATCTTGCCAAGCGTATCTATGAAATTCTGATACTCTACATTATTATGCCTGTTTCGATGTCGACGTTGCCGCTTGACGACGGAGCTCGCGTGAAGATATGGCGAGAAACGTTTATATCCAAGATTATGACGGCTTATGGCGCAGTCATTTCGGTGAACATGTTTATTCTTTTGATGCCGATTATCAATAAGATGCACCTAAGCGGTGCAAGCGGATTCTGCAATGCAATATTCCTTATTTTTATGATTATCGGCGGAGCAATGCTGATTCCTGCATCGATGAGCTTGTTCGCAAGATTGTTCGGACAAGGGGATGATAACCATGCCGGCGGCGGATTCCTGCATAGCGCCTTTTATGGTGGCAGGATTGCAAGCGCATTGACAATAGGCGCGGCAACAAAGATGATAGCGGGCGGATACAAGGTGATTACACATGGGAAAGCACGTAGGCAGAACAATAAAGGCGGCGGAGATGATTCCGGTAAATATTCAGAGGAAAAAGGCGGCGGAGATTCCGGAACGGAAGGCGGCACAAGCGATGAAGGAGGTAGCGAATGAGGATAATCCCTAAAAAGATAAAAGTAAAAAATACGGTATGGAAATGCTATTCGATGCCCGATATTATTGCGGCGCTGGTGGTATTCTCCATAATTTTTATAGCGATTACTTCCGGAAAGTGGGGTGTGGCAATCGTATTGGCTCTTTTATCCATAGTGATGTTTATGCCAACGCAGGACGGTATCTTTTACTCGTGCATTATGGAAAACGTGAAGTTTCTATTTTCTAAAAAGAAGTACAAAAAGAACGCCGTAAATGCAAAAGAAGATATTACCGTCTTGATTGGCTTGAAAGCGATAAAAGAGAATGGGCTGATTGAGTATGGCGAAGGGCAATACGGGCGCGTAATCAAGATCGGTCAGAAGAACTTTGGCATTGAAGATATTTATCAGCAGGACATCGATATAAACTACATAGCCAATGCGCTCAAACAGCTGGAAGGAACGCAAAGTATAGATATTGTCAAGATTGACAGGCCCGTAAACTTTGACCGATTTTCGAGCGAACTGTTTGAGAGATTGTCTGAAATAAAGGAAAGTGACGATGAGCAGAGCGTCAAAGAAATTAAGACTGACATTTTAAGCGAACGCATTGACCGCATCGACAAACTGAACAACATTCGCAAGCAATATTTATCCGATTTCTATATCGTCGTTTACGGCAAAAATGAGATTGATCTTGAAAACGTGGCTATCAATATCGCTTCGGAGATTGCAAAATGCGGACTGGGCACACAGCTTCTCGGGAAGAAGGATACGGCGGTATTCCTGAAATACAGTTTTTCACGCAACTTTGATGAAAGAGAAGTGCGAGATATTCCCGATGAGGAACTTATCGGGTGGATTAAACCGACCGAAGTGGAGTTCCATGCAAACGGATATACGATTGACGGTATGCAGGCATCGGTGCTTGCCATTGCCGATTATCCCTTGCGCGTGAAAAATGCTTGGGGTGCAGAACTTTTTAATATTCCGAATACGAAAGTGGTTATGCGGATGAAACCGGTAGACAAGTTCAAGGCAATCAAGCGTATTGACAAGCGCATTTCGGAGATGGAAACAAAGCAGATTATCTCAGAGAAAGCGAGTGAAACGAACAGCGCGGAAATTCATCAGGAAAGCATGGTTACGCTGCTCGACAGTCTGCAAGCGGAAAACGAGAGTATGTTTGACGTGACTTTGACTGTCACTGCTTATAACTATCTGTCGGACGACAACTATAAAAAGGTCGTGCGTCGGCAGTTGACTTCCGGCAATTTCAAGCCTTCCACGTTGTACGGACTGCAAATTCAAGGCTTTAAGTCATCTGCCATTTCGCCCGTATCCAATCTGAGCAATTATGAGCGCGGAATCAACAGTTCGTCGTTGGCGGCGGTGTTCCCGTTCGTCCGATCGTTCGTTATGGACGACGGCGGAATTATGCTCGGCGAAAATAAGAACAACGGTTATCCGTTTATTTTGAATCTTTGGAAACGTGGCAATCTTTATCAGAACAGCAATGCAATGGTCATCGGTAAGTCGGGCAGCGGCAAATCTTTCTTCATGAAGACTTTGCTCGCAAATGAGTGGGCGAACAACACAAGAGTTATTTGCTTAGATCCCGAAGCCGAATATCTGACGCTGACAAGGAAGCTGCACGGAAACATCATTGACGTCGGCAATGCAAAAGAGGGTAGAATCAATCCGTTCCACATTTACAAAGTGCTGACCGAAGACGGCAGTCCTGCCGATCCAGTGGTTACGTTCAATACGCACTTGAAGATGCTTGAAAGTTTTTTCAAAATCGTGCTTGTCGGCGCAAACAGCGACGTAATCGAGCTGATTAACAACTTGGTGGTTGAGACATACGAACGGCGAGGCATTACGGAGAGAACAGACTGCTCCAAATTAAAAGCGGAAAACTTCCCGTTATTCACCGATCTGCTTGAAACGATGAAAACGAAAGACAAGAGTAATATGGACAGCCTTACTTTGAGAGACATGCGAACGGCGGAGCTATACTTGCAGAAGTTTGTGTCGGGTAGATATTCCGATATATGGAACGGCCCGTCTACGTTGCATACGGAAGCAGACCTTATAGATTTTAACTTCCAGTCTTTGTTTGCAAACAAGAACAATACAGTGGCAAACGCACAGATGTTGCTCATTTTTAGATTTATTGAGCAAGAAGTTATCAATGCAAGGGAACTTAATAAGAACGGCGGAAATTTCAGAACGATGATTATTTGTGATGAGGCACATCTTTTTATTGACGTGAAATTCCCGATTGCCCTTGACTTCTTCTATTCGATGAGTAAGCGAATCCGAAAATATAACGGCAGTTTTATTCCTGCAACGCAGAACATAGCGGATTGGAATGCCAACGAAGAATTGCGGGGAAAGACATCCGCTATTTTGAAGAACAGTCAGTACACATTCATTTTCAAACTGTCTGCACCTGATGTAAAAGACCTTTTGGATATTTACAATGCGGGGGACAGTTTTAACAAAGATGAACAACGGTTGATTATTTCTGCCGGTACGGGACAAATTTTCTTTATTGGAAGCACGGAACTCAGAATGAATGCAAGGATAATTGCGGGGAATTATGTCAAGTCGCTTTTCAGCGAAGAAACGGCAGAGGAATATACAGATAGGGAGGAAAATAAATGACAAACACAAGGAGAAAAAACAGCATTCGCGTTTTGATGTGTATTGCGGCCTTGGCACTGTTTACGGCATTGTTTGCGCTGTTCACGGCAACGCCTACATACGCATCGGCAGCTAC